>DASYBJ010000611.1:0-21440 GCA_036500845.1 Acidobacteriaceae bacterium | reverse complement strand
ACAGGTAAAGCAGAGTCCGTGAACAGGAAAAAAATCCTCCAGCCCCGATGGCCTACCGGCGTTGTACTCCTCTTCGCGCCAGAGCTTGATCTCTGAAATCCTGCGGTGGAGTTCCTGATCTCTCTTGCTGGCGATTTCGCTCCATGGGCTTCCACGGTGACTCATGAGGAACCTCCATCGGATAGTGTTCGGTTCTCCCTGAGCCAAAGAACAGCGCTCGTGAGCACGCCCCCGACCGGGTCCAGTCCATAGCTGACGCTTCCGTTGTTCTTGCCGGGATCGGAGCTGATGGTTTCGGTCGTTAGCCGGTAGATTCTGTCGTAGCTCCAGGTCAGCGTGCGACCACTCAGCTCCGTCGCGCCGGTGCGGTTCCCCGTTGGGACGAACTGATAGTTGTAGCTGCTAATGGACGAGACCAGCGATGTCACCCGATTCAATTGGTCGTAGCTAAAGGAGGACTGCAAGCCGTTTTGATACGTCGCAGTAGCCAAGTTGCTGGCAGGATCGTAGCTGTAGGTAGTGGTGTTCGCGTCCGTAAATCGGTTGTCCGTGACTGTGCTCAGCCGGACGGCTGTCACCACGAACATTCGGGGGGCGTGCCCGGAATGTTTCGGTAGAATCCATCCAACTGGCCCGAGATAAGTCCCTTCGAAAACTTCAGATCCGCGGAAAAGCGAATAGGAAATATCTCTTCCGGTGGCCTGCTGGCAGACCTATAGAATGCCTTCCGAGTATCCTCAGATATCCCCGCTCTTCCACCCCAGAAACCGAACGTCTCTTGCCCCAAAAATATGCGCGGCTGTTGAATGCCTAATATCGCGGTTGGAGACCCACCATGGCGTTCACTTGGAGACGGTGGTTTAATCCATTGATCGCGGACCTTCCTAGCAGGCAGAGAAATATTCCAGTCTTCTCTGGCGGGGCAAATAAAACCCGGATAAATAGTTCCATTCTTGAACTCAAGGTTTGCGGTGACGAACGCGATCCCCCGCTGATTCGGAAAGGGCAGATCCTTTTCCCAATAGCGAAAAGTCTCTTCGTTGGCTTCGTCGAACCATGGCTCTCCTGAGTCGAAAGATTTTATGCTGATCCATACAGGATGGCATTCGAAGTCGTCACGCGTCAGAGTCTGGAACTGGCGTAGTTCCGGCATCATAGCTCCTGCGCAGCACGGGAAAACGATTGATTTTTCATTGGATTTCCCAAGCCGTCATCAGCCAAGCATATACGTCGGATAGCTGATACATGTAGTCAGTTGTGGACGCTGTCATGGACGTCAGCCGGTTTAATTGGTCGTAGTTGAATGTCGATTGCAAGCCGTTCGGATATGTGGCCGTGACCAGATTGTTGGCCGCATCGTAGGTATAGGTGGTCGGCGAGCGGGCGAATCAGTCCAGTCGTCCTTGACGAATGATCTCTGACCCACGTTTCTGCGAGACCTATCTCTACAAGCCTGTTTCTGATCGAGCCCTCACCTCATCGTGTGCCTCGCAAGTCAGCAGGACACCGATCGTGATTCCGAGAACGACACCGAGAAAGAAACGAGGAATCGGCAGGTTTCCGTGCAACCGAAGCAATTCTGCAGCGACGTCGAGTATATTCAGTACGATTGTGGCCAACAGGATATGGCGTGCCCAGGCACCATTCATACGCCCAACCGCGCCAGACAGCATGCTCAGTAAAGCACCGAGTGCCGTCCCCAAGTAGATCCCGAAGCAACGGACGCAGACAGCGATCGGCGTTCCGGTCAAGAGGAAGCTTCGCGCCGGATCCTGATTGCATAGCTCGGAGAAGAAACTGCGCAACGCAAATGCTGCAAGAGGATAGTTCGCTCGCAATAATATTGGAGGGGCGAGCGCAGTCCCAGCGACGAGGCCTGCAGATACGGCAACTCCGATGCGGCTGTTCATCTCACCTGCGATCTCCCAGTTTTCCGGCCTAGCTGAGAATCCCCATCTTGCGTCCGACGTTCTCGATCGTTTCGAGTGCCCGGTCGAGCTGCGGCCGAGTGTGTTCGCTGGTCATGATAGTCCGGATGCGGGCTTTGCCTTCGGGAACGGTGGGGAAGCCGATCCCTGTGGCCATCACGCCCGCGTCAAAGAGCGCTCGGGAAAACGTCATCGTGGCTGAACCGTCGCCCACAATGATCGGGGTAATGGGAGTCTCGCTCGCAGGGGTGGTCTTGCCGCCGATGTCGAAGCCGAGGCGGCCAAGCTCCTGCTTGAAGTAGCGGGTATTGTTCCACAGCCGCTCGATGCGTTCCGGCTCCTGTTCCAAGAGATCGAAAGCCGCGATGCACGTCGCCGCGACAGAAGGAGGGTGGGAAGTGGAAAAGAGGAAAGGGCGAGCACGATGGTAGAGATAATCGATCAGGTCCTTCGAGCCGCAGACATATCCGCCGAGCGCTCCAATGGCCTTCGAAAGTGTGCCCACTTGAACATCGACCCGGCCGTGGCAGTTGAAGTGATCGACAGAGCCGCGTCCATTGCGGCCGAGCACTCCCGAAGCGTGCGCATCGTCCACCATCATGATCGCCCCATACTTGTCTGCGACATCGCATAGCTGGTCTACCGGACCGATGTCTCCGTCCATCGAGAACACGCCGTCGGTGATGATGAGCTTACGGCCGGGTTGATCCGCAATCTCTTTGAGAAGCTCTTCGCAATGCGCGACGTCCTTATGGCGGAACACCTTGATCTTGGCACGTGAAAGACGTGCGCCATCGATAATTGAGGCATGGTTCAGCTCGTCGGAAAGAATGAAGTCTTCCTTGCTTAGGATGGAAGAGACGGTGCCCGCGTTCGCCGTGAAGCCACTCTGAAAGACCACGCAGGCCTCTACATTTTTGAAGCGGGCGATCTTCTCTTCGAGTTCCATATGGATGCGCATGGTGCCCGCAATGGTGCGGACCGCACCGGAGCCAACGCCGTAGTCTTTGATGGCTTGGGCGGCCGCCTCCTCGAGCTTCGGGTGATTGCAAAGGCCCAAATAATTATTCGAAGCAAGGTTGATGACCTGCTTGCCGTCGTAGGTCGAGATAGCGCCCTGCTCTCCCTCAAGGGTGCGCAGCCGGAAATAAGTACCCTTCTGTCGCAACTCGTTCAGGGCTGCAGTGAGGTGCTTAAGCTGAGGGCGAGCCGAGAGCGCCGTCGACATGAATGCCTCCATTCGATAACTGATTATGCTATCGCAGGGACAGGCTCAGTGTTAGGGTCAGGGGCGAAGGTGGCCGTAGACAGCATGAGCCTCCAGGCAGCCCGAATCGCACCCGGACTACGAGGGGTGCGACAGCCTGGTTAGCTGACCAGGCCCAGCGACCGCGCTGGCGTTTGGCTGACTTGCCGACCTGCGGGCTGGCCCTCACTTATCTCTTCGCCAATTCCCTTTCGATGTCACCGCGAATTTCGCCTGGAGCTGTAGACGAGCCGTAGCGTCGTACGACTTCACCGCGCCGATCTACGAGAAATTTCGTGAAGTTCCATTTGATCCCATCCGTCAAAAAGCCGCCCTTCTGGTCTTTGAGGAAGGTGTAAATCGGATCCTCGCCGGACCCATTCACGCGGACTTTGGAAAAAATTGGAAACGAGACGCTGTAGTTCAGATCACAGAAACGCTTGATCTCCGCATCGGAGCCAGGCTCTTGATGGCCGAACTGATCGCAGGGGAAGCCGAGCACCTCAAAACCTCGCTCATGAAACTCCGAGTAAAGTTCCTGCAGCCCTTTGTATTGAGGAGTGAAGCCGCATTGGGAGGCAACATTGACGATTAGAAGTACCCTTCCACGGTAGTCCGTGAAGTCCTTCTTGTTACCGTCATTTAGCATTGCTGAAAGATCATAGATCGTCATCGTGCTTTTGCCCCGGCGGTTCCTGAGATTTGAGAGAAACAGACGATAGGGGAGCATAGGGATTACTGGATAAGAACGTTGATCTGCTGCCTATCACTAAAGTAACGCAGTAGAACCGGACCAATCGGGATACTTTACTATAGGAGCGCACCCATGAAAACCCTCCCCCGCGTATTCGTAATCGCACCCATGTTGATGTTGCTCGCATGGAACATCGGATGCAGCAAGAACTCCAATCCGGCGCAGAATGCGCCAGCTCAAAGCGCTCAGAGCCAAAGCCCAGCTCCGCAGTCTCCTAGTCCGAACGGCGAAGTTCAACCTGCCCCGCCACCTCCGACTCCTCCCGGTTCACGCGTTGATGCTGGGAACGGTTCGATTGCACAGGCTCAGACAGCCGCGGCCCCCTTACCCGCGATCATCGTCCCTCAAGGTTCACGGCTGCTGGTGCGGATCAATCAAACCATCGACGTCAAGCACGCCACCTCCGGCGAGCCCTTTTCGGGCACGCTCGCTGAGCCAGTTGTCGTCGGCGACAATGTAGCTATCCCCGAGGGCTCCGAGGCTCGCGGAGAAATTCTAGTCGCTCACAAGCGAGGGCGGTTCAAAGGCCGGTCGGTCCTCGGGCTTACGTTGACTCGGCTCAATGTCCACGGAAGGGAATACCGGATCGAAACCTCGAATCTCACCCGCACGAAAAAGGGTAAGGGCAAGCGAACAGCTGCTCTCATTGGCGGCGGTGCGGGTCTTGGGATGTTGGTCGGAGGGGTGGCGACTGGCGGAGTAGGTCTACTCGTCGGCGGGCTGGCGGGCGGCGGAGCCGGAACGCTGGCCAGCGCATTCACCGGCAATGGAGACATCAAAATTCCCGCTGAATCTGTCGTCACCTTCCGATTGGAAAACCCGCTGAAGCTCATACCTGCCGCACAGCAGCAGTAAAGCGGCAAGTGCCAGATCAGGGAGCGAAGCGTGAAAAATGCTAGCTGACCGGCCCTTCGAAGAGGCAAGAGATCAATTGCGGGGTGCGTAGACATCGGGGCGGCGAGGTGCTCCGCTCCGATGTCGATCTTTTCAGGCCGGATGTCTATCGTCCTGAGGAGGGATCGACGGATTCCGAAACATCCAAATCCAGAAAAGATTGGCCGTTGTGCGGAAGGCCGGGCGCATAGCACTGGCCGTCAGCCGCGTAGGTTGCGGCGCATTTCGCTGTGAACTGCGGACGGCGCGGAGACTGGGTATACTGCCACACGAGCGCCCCTGGCACTCCACCCCGGTCAGGAGTCGGTAGCTCGTGCGGGATCACACAGCCCGGCGAGGGTGGACACTCATCCTGGGCTACCCAGAGTGCAATCGGCCTAGTGTTGTGGTTCGTGCTCTCGTGGTTGCGGATGTCCATCGCGGTCGAAATTCGAGCCGATCCATCAGGCACATAAATTCCGGAGCAGTAAACGCCAGCTCGGTATCGCAACGACTTCCGAACGGCGTCGACCCACGCAAAAAGATAGCTGCTCTGCTCCGGCAGCAATCGACCGCCCTCTTCTTGGTCGAGAAAAATCAGAGCCCCGGATGGGAACCCTTCTTTGCTTGCCGCCAAGATCGCCGCTTGGGCGTCCGTCCGGCCGAGCGCAGCAGCGTCCTTCCCCTTCAATTCAGCGTCTAACCGGCCGTTGAAGAGAATCAGAAAGCCGAACCCCTGTGCCCGCAAAATAGCGCGTTTGCCGGCCCATGAATTGAAGGAGGCTCCCGGAGGCGTGTTCAGCCAATACCCAGCGTAGGCGAAATTTCTGCGCAACGCAGGAAGCACCGCGTCACCTGGGTATTCGTTCCTGTCAAAGCCAAGGTAGCTCTTCGCCGCAACAGGAGTCTCTGCTGCTTGGGCACGTGAAGACCAGAGTGAAATGAGCAACAAGGCCCCAAGGATTGTGAGCATGGCTCGCAAAACCTTCGCACCTATCTTCGTCTCGAGAGTTGCAGCAGTCGAAACAGCTCGGTCCATGCAAATTCAAGCCTAGATTGTGTAGACGCTGAGAACCGCTCGGACTCGTTTCAATTTGCTGTAGATTAGCGGTTCTGTAGTTTCTAGAAAGAGCCGCCCGCCGTCGTGGTTGTTGTTGCTGTGACGGGATGGTTGGTGTTCGCGAATTGCTGCGTTGTTTCGCGTAGATATTTATGAGGATTGACGGGTGTGTCGCCGATGCGAACTTCGTAATGAAGGTGGGGGCCGGTGCTGCGTCCCGAGATGCCTACGTAACCGATGATGTCTCCGCGGCGGACCTCTTGCCCTGCCGTGACGGCAAATCCGGAGAGATGAGCGTAGAGCGTTGAGATCCCATGCCCATGATCGAGCACAACTTCGCGGCCGTATCCGCTACCCATAGCGGCCTTAAGCACAGTACCGTCGCCTGTAGCACGAACTGCGTCACCAATGCTGGTGGCGATGTCGATGCCCGTGTGAAAGGCTCCCTCACCGCGGAATGGATCAAGCCGCTCTCCAAAGGAACTGGTTACGATTCCCTGAACTGGCCAGAGCGTTGGCGCGTCGGCGGACATCACAAGCTCCGTCGAACCCAACGGCAGCCTATCCCTAAGATCGAGACGGCTCGCGATCCGACCTGACATCGCGGAGGAACGAAGAGCGAGAAAGGCGTCCAGAGATTGGTGATACTGCTGATCGCTTAGAGTGTCGGAAGAAGCAGTAGCCGCGAGGGCACGAGACGCTGCCTTGGCATGCCTGCTCTGTTCTAAGCCATAGAGCGCGCTTACTTCACTGGCGAGGGACCCAAGCGAGGCAGCCTGAACATCCTTCTCATGCGCGACCTCCTCCATACGGAGGTAGTCCTTCCGAAGAGTCTCTCTTTCGGTGCGCACCTGATTGAAGCGAGCCATCTTGAGCAGCATGCGGCTGTAAGATCCGGCCAGGCCGGTTATGGTGAACAAACCTATAACGGCTGCCGCTAAGAAAATGTAAGCGTAATGGAGCGGTACGGGAATCTTGCGCAGTTCCCCATCTTCCTCCCGGGATACGAAAATTATGTAATAGCGTCGGCGCAAAATGACTCATACCGTGGGCTGCGGGTTTTGCACACACAAAACCCCTGGGCAGAGCGCCTCTATGAAACGCGGTTACCAGGGGGTGCCTCGTCGTGCAACAGCTAACTCCGAACCTAACAGAGCGAAAGTAAGGGGTCAACCAGCGAAAAGTTGCACCCTGGATCCCAGGGAGGCGTAGTTTGCACAGCAACGGAAGCACTAGGCTGGAACTTTCCCTAATCTTTTCAGGAAATTCACCGAAGAGCTCTTCTTTCCCAGCCGTTTGATAATTATTATCGAACAAGAGAATTTTCACTTTCTCGAAGCTGATCAAGTCCCTATACAAGTCCGCGGATCGCAGGGAAATCAAGCACATATGAGCTTCCGGTTACAGCACAGCCGCAATGCCGCGCCAAATATCGGCGTCCGGTGATGCGCCCCCAGCAGAAAGGCGAGGACGAATAAATGGCAGAAAAAGACATGACCAAATCGCAATCAACCAACGGGAATCCAGAGCAGTTGACCACCACCAGCGGACGGCCGGTCGGCGATAACCAGAATTCGATATCGGCGGGACCACGTGGACCGCTCCTCATGCAGGACTACCAGTTGTTCGAGAAGATGGCCCACTTCAACCGCGAGCGCGTTCCCGAGCGGGTTGTGCACGCCAAGGGCTCTGGCGCTTACGGGCACTTCACTGTAACCACGGACATTACGAAGTACACCTCAGCTAAGCTTTTCTCTAAGGTCGGCAACACCTGCGAGACCTTTCTCCGCTTCTCGACGGTAGGTGGTGAGAAGGGCTCCGCCGATACGGCTCGCGATCCTCGCGGGTTCGCACTCAAGTTCTATACCGAACAGGGTAATTGGGACATGACCGGCAATAACACGCCGGTATTCTTCATCCGTGATCCTTCGAAATTCGGCGACTTCATTCACACGCAAAAGCGTGATCCCCAGACCAACTTGAAGTCGCCCACTATGATGTGGGACTTCTGGTCGCTCTCGCCCGAATCCCTGCATCAGGTGACGATCTTGTTCAGCGATCGTGGAACGCCGGATGGCTACCGCCACATGAACGGATACTCAAGCCATACGTTTTCGCTGATCAACGCAAACAACGAAGTCTTTTACGTTAAATGGCACTTCAAGACCAAACAGGGGATCAAGAACCTGGCGACCCAGAAGGCCGAGGAATTGGCTGGGCAGGACGCGGATTACGCGCAGCGCGATCTGTTCCAGGCGATCGAAAAGGGCGACTCCCCCAAATGGCGCGTCTGTGTGCAAATTATGCCCGAGGCGAAGGCCGCGACGTTCCGCTGGAATCCATTCGACCTTACCAAGATCTGGCCCCACGCAGAGTATCCGTTGGTCGAGGTCGGCGAATTGGTGCTCGACCGCAATCCTGAAAACTACTTCGCAGAAGTAGAGCAGGCCGCTTTCAACCCGGTGAACATCGTTCCGGGAATGGGCTATTCTCCGGATAAGATGCTTCAGGCACGCCTTGTTTCGTATCCCGATGCGCATCGTTATCGTATTGGCGTGAACTACGAGGGTCTTCCGGTCAACAAGCCAAAGTGCCCCGTACACAACTATCACCGCGATGGTTCGATGCGCTTCGACGGCAACTTTGGTTCTGCCCCCAATTACGAACCTAATAGTTTCGGCGGACCCAAGGAAGATCCCGCTTACAAAGAAGTGCCGATCCCTCTCGATGGGCAGCCCGCCGCGCGGTACAACCATCGTGAAGGCAATGACGACTACACCCAACCGGGTAATCTGTATCGGTTGATGGACGAAGGCGCACGCCAACGGCTTATCGAAAACATCGCCGGCAGCTTGGGCCAGACTCCTGACCGAATCCAGCGGCTGCAAGTCTCGCACTTCTACAAGGCCGATCCTGACTATGGCACACGTGTTGCCAAGGCACTGGGCTTCGATGTTGCGTCGCTCTTCCAACAAGGCAAACAGGAGCTCCACGACTCCGTACCTGCCGACTGAACTTCGCACTGCTCTTCCCAAGAGGCCGCCCTCGGGCGGCCTCTTGGCTTTATGCTGGCGGAATGCCACGCGAGCGCAAGGCCTCAGAAACAAAGAAAGGCGAACTGGAGTTGATTCAGTTGATCAACTCACGTGTCGAGCAGCGACTCGCGCGGGAAGATAAACATGGACCTCTCGTTCTGGGTATCGGTGACGACTGTGCCGTGCTCCGCCCGCGGCGTAGCGAGGATCTGGTCGTTACCACGGATCTTTCTCTTGAGAATGTTCATTTTCGCCTTGATTGGCATGCTCCTGAAAGTGTCGGACACCGCTGCCTTGCCAGAGGTTTGAGCGATCTGGCCGCGATGGGTGCTCGTCCGGTTGCTGCGTTTCTCTCCCTTGCCGTGCCCGCAAAGCTCACCGGCCGCTGGATTGAGCGCTTCCTCGACGGATTCTTAGCGCTCGCTGGTCGCTACCGTCTCCCTCTCGCGGGAGGAGATACGGCTGATTCGCGCGGGGTAATGTGCGCCGATATCGTTCTTCTAGGAAATGTACCCACGGGAAAGGCGCTGCTGCGCTCGGGCGCTCACGCCGGTGACATCGTTTATGTGACTGGGACGCTCGGAGGCGCCGCGGCCGAACTCGATGCGCTAGCGCGCGCGCCGTCATCTTTCCGCAAGCAGGGCAACGGGCTCCATCCACATCTTTATCCGGAGCCGCGATTGGACGTCGGCAGAGCACTTTTACGGCGGCGCCTCGCGACGGCGGCCATTGACCTGAGCGATGGACTCTCGACCGATCTCACCCACATCTGCGAACGAAGCCGTCTAGCCGCGGTAATTGATGCACAGTCGCTCCCGATTGCCTCAAGCGCAACCCTGCAACAAGCGCTGCATGGCGGCGAAGACTACGAACTCCTGTTCACCGCAAGACCCGGCGTTCCCATTCCACGGAAGATCGGCGGGATCGTGGTCCACGCAATCGGAAAGATGATTAAGCTCTCACCTCGGCATAGCCCCGAAGCTCGGATTTATTTGTTGTCGCGAGAAGGGACGCGCACGCCACTCGCTCCGCAGGGCTGGGAGCACTTCCGCTCGTGAAGTTAAGTGCCGCACCGGTCGCCATTGGGAGGGCCCTAGGAACCTCCGTGTGCTGTCAGCCGGACCTCGATGTTGCCTCGCGTTGCTCTCGAGTACGGGCAGATCTGATGTGCTTGAGCAACCAGCGCTTCCGCGGCGGTCTGATCGAGACCAGGAACGGTGACCTCAAGGTGCACGGCCAAAGTAAATGCTCCGGTTTCGTCCGGACCGATGCCGACGGTACTTAAAATGGTGATCTCTCCCGGTGTGAGCTTCTGCTGGTGTGCAGCGTAGTCCATTGCACCGGCAAAGCAGGCTGCGTATCCCGCGGCAAAGAGCTGCTCTGGATTCGCGCCCTTGCCATTGCCGCCCAGCGCAGGGGGAGCCGCGAGCGTGAGCTTGATGGCGCCATCGGAGCTTTCGATGTGCCCGTTTCGTCCGCCGACCGAGGTTACGGATGCGGTGTAGAGGGTTTTCATTCAGGGCTTCCTCGCGTCTCTCGCGTATCGTTAAAAGCTGGAATCATATGTTCGGCAGTCTCGATTCTAGCTTTCAGCATGCATGGCAGGCGGAGATTCTCACTGCCCGGCCGCTCATTTTGCCAGCACGGCAGTTCGTCTACCCTACGCAGGTGGAAGAAGTGGAGCGAGGTGCTCTCGAGGTTCTGGTAAGGCCTCAGGCTGTTGAAACAGCCCCATTCCTGGCAACCTGCGCTCTCGGGTTCGCCGATCCCCTCGCGCTGACCGGCTTATGGGCCTGTCCTGATCCGCGGTGGATGTGCGCCGTCGCCGGCGGCTACGCCTATCTGATCGACACTGTCACGCCACAGCAATGGGAGCAGTTGGAGTATCGTCCGGTCACCGAAATACGCGCTCTCCCTCAGCACGGTCTCCTGATCTTCTCTGGGTTCCACGGACTGCTCAGTTGGGGACCGGCAGGGAGGAAATGGAAGACAAAACGTCTGAGCTGGGATGGTATTCGCATCACAGAAATTGTGGGAAATAGACTGACGGGTTTTGGATGGGATCTAACGTCTGATCAGGAAACCGAGTTTGAGGTTGATCTGATGACCGGCGAAAGCCGGGGCGGTGGCTATTCCCCAGTTACCTCAGGTTGAGGGGCTGAGGCGCCTTCGCTTGGACCGAACCGGCCCTCCAGATTTCAATAGAGGAACTGACATACTGGAACCCATCAACATCGGCTTATATAAGCATCGGCTTATAAATGCCTGAAAACATGGCTTCAGCCCGAACAACGTCCGAGTTATACGTGGATTGCTCAACAATGGCGCGGCTACCGCGACCTCTGACGACTCGCGGTAGACTCGAATCCCTGTTCCTCCAGAGCTTCGAAAAAATAGGCCCAAAATCTTCCCTCAAAAAATGGCAATAATTATTTCATTAGGGACAAGACAACCCTGAGCCTCATTCCGGGTCATTCATCGGAAAGATGAAGAGCTGTTCGAGGCTCCTGCTCCTTACATTTCAGAAATTTAACCACCTGAGCAACGTGACGGGCCTGAGAATCACCATTACTTTAGCCTCCCAATACGGGGAACGATCCCCCGGGAGGAAATGGTCCGGTAGGCTATGCTGGTTTTGAGAGTTGGTAAAAGCTCAAAGCTGCGTCACCCTGTTCGAGCACCCGGGTCCGATGCAACGATCCATAGATGTCAGCGATTGGCCGAAGTGATTTCCGCTGATGCTCGACGATGACGGTGCCACTTGGGGTAAGGATTGCTGCCCCCAATCGGCCTAAGTTGGTCAGAGTGTTCGCGTAGGCCTGATCAGCGTGATATGGCGGATCGAGAAAGATCAGATCCCAGGGTTCTGGAGGCCGCGGTCCGGAAAAATCGCGAAGCGCCGCCGGCACTCCGCGCGTATCGATGCGGAAACCGGTGACGATCTTGAGGGACGCGAGGTTGGCCCGAATCGTAGCGATCGCCGGGTTGGCATTTTCGACGAAGGAGACGTGACCGGCGCCACGGCTGAGCGCCTCGATGCCGACCGCTCCCGAGCCTGCGAAGAGATCGGCGAAGCGTGCGCCTTCGACTTTCGGCGCCAGCACGTTGAAGAGGGTTTCGCGCAGGCGGTCGCTGGTCGGCCTGGTAGATGCTCCTGCGGGCGCTGCGATCGGCCGCGACCGGTAGGTACCTGCAATAACGCGCATTCGAGTCTGATGGTAGCCGAAGCACGGCCCGGTAATCGGCTCACGATCTGGAGTTTGCCGGCGAAGGAGCCGCACAGACTCTACAATGCGGAGAGTGCGGCGGTTTGGATTCTTGTAACGATGTTAAGACGAGGTGAGTTTGGTTCTCGCCTGTAAAAAGCAAGGACGAAAGAAATGCGCGGATGGTCATTCCCCCTGGGGCGTTGGATGGGTGTCGAGCTGCGGATTCACACCTTTTTCGTCCTGCTGCTCGGCATTTGCCTGGCGTATACGGAAAGTTCGCACGTCTCGGCATTTCGCGGAGTTGCGCTTTGGTTGGTGCTGCTCATGGCGGTTGGAGTGCGCGAGATCGCACGCACGATTGTCGCCGCTTATTACGGTTTGCAGTTAAGGAACATCCTCTTACTGCCGATCGGCGGCCTCATGTCCTACGCGAACACAGAAAGCGCCGAGCGCGCCGCCGATAGCAAGGTTCAATGGCGGATCGCGTTAACGGGACCGATCGCCAACGTGAGTTTCGCGGTTATTGCTGGGCTTCTGGTGATTGGCATCGCGCCCGCATTGAACCTGTTTGAGAGGCCATGGATCACGCCCGCGCACCTGATCCGCAGCTTGGTCTGGATGAACTTCTTTCTGGGTTTCCTGAATATCCTCCCTGCGTATCCTCTCGACGGCGGCCGGGTGCTGCGCGGCGGATTCACCAAAGCACGCGGCCGAGTGCAGGGTGCTCGGGTCGCTGCGGGCTTAGGACAGATCCTTGCCCTGGTGGCCATCATCGCCGGTTTGGTGATGATGAATGTCTGGTTGATCATGGCTGGTTTCTTCATCCTGATTGGTGCGCAGTTGGAGGATCAGGGCGTGTTGGTCCAGAATGTCGTCGATACCGTTCACATGGGAGATGTGATGCTTACCGAGTTTTCGATGCTCGCTCCCTCGGACACACTTGAGGACGCACTCTACAAGTCGATTCACAGCTTGCAGGACGACTTTCCTGTAGTGCGTGGTGACAATCTCGTCGGCATCATCTCTCGGCAAAGCATTCTCGATGCCCTGCGTAGCGAAGGCAATGGTTACGTACAGGCGGTGATGTCGCGGAGCTTCCACGTCGCGCAGCCTGAAGACTCGCTAGGAACCACGATCAGCCGTTTCGGCGGCCGCGGTCTTTCTCTTGTCCCGGTGACCGAGGGCGAGAAGATTGTAGGCATCGTGACGTTGCAGAACCTGATGCACTCCATGAGCCTGCTCGCGGAGAGCAGAAAGCTGCGCCGGCAAAGCCAGGAATAACCATCGAAATCGTCCCACGAGATAGCCACAGCAAGCCTCAGGAGAGCGAAACCTCCGAAGCGAAACCCAAGGAGCTTTCATGACCGGCGAGGACCGAACATCGGCCGGCCAAGAGCCTTCGGCCACCGACGGGACAATCGAAGAGGTTGGGCCCGAGTCTCTCGAATCTGACCAGTTCGAAACACGGCAGCTGGAACCTGGGCTGTATCTAGTGGCCACGCCGATCGGCAATCTCGAAGACATCACACTTCGCGCCCTGCGCGTGCTCAAGAGTGTCGATCGTATTGCCTGCGAGGACACACGCCAAACGCAAAAGCTCCTCAACCACTTCGGTATTCGTACCCCCACCGTGAGCTGCCATGAGCATAACGAGCAAGCACGGATCCCGGAGTTGTTGGAAATTCTTATGCAGGACGGTCGCATAGCGGTGGTGAGCGACGCTGGAATGCCGGGCATCTCAGATCCGGGGATGCGGATAGCACGGGCCGCGATCGAGGCGGGAATCAAGATCATCCCCGTACCCGGGCCTAATGCAGCATTGACGGGACTGATAGCTTCAGGGCTCGACACCGGGCGGTTCCTGTTTGGAGGATTTCTTCCAGCCAAAGCGGGCGCACGCCGCTCGGAACTAGCGGAAATTCACGCTGCGCAACGAACCCCTGAGAACGCAACCCTGGTCTTCTATGAAGCACCGCACCGCATTTTGGAGACATTGGACGATGTCGAGCGAATTTGGGGTCCCTCCGCGCGCGTGGTTGTCGCTCGCGAATTGACCAAGCGGCACGAAGAGTTCCTGCGCGGCACCGCCGCGGAAGTCCGCGTCGCCCTCGCTGGGCGGGAACGCATCCGTGGCGAGATTGTTCTTCTCGTGGAGGCGCATTCTTCTGCCGCTCCTGTCGTTGCCTCAGCGAGCGTAGCAGACCGTGTTGGCGAGCTCATGCGCTCCGAAGGACTAGAGCAAAAAGACGCCCTCAAGCGCGTCGCCAAGGAGCGGGGTCTATCCAAGAGCGAGGTTTACCGGGAGCTGCACCAGGCAAAGAAATAGCAACACTCGACTTTCCTTGGCTCCGAGGCAATCGGGACATTGCCTCGGAGGCTTAGCTGCGCTCGCCCGGGGGCAGTTCCCACGCAGGCCTGGGACGCTTGTCGATCGGCAGCTCGCGGCCCTTAACCCGATCATACATATAGACATCGCTGGTAGTTCCAAGCGATTCGTTGTACAGGCTAGGCTCGCCGATCGCCTCCCGCACCTCTTCAGCAAACCGATGAACGGCCTTTAAGGAGTCAGCAGTCGCAGGGACTTCCAGATTGCTGATCTTCCAGAACTTCTGATATCCACGGTCGAGCAGCGTTCCAACCTCGCCGCAGACTAAAAATCCTGGACGGTGGACCCAAATTGCGGCGTGTTGCGGTACAGTTTCCTCAGGGCGGTTTCCCTTCGGGCGCCGGGCTAAAATCGCGCCAGCTCCATACTTCTTGACAAATATAGGGTTGGTGCCCGACTGGGATGCGACTCCAGGCAGTTCTTGGACATCAAAGTGGAGAGTGAGCAGCGCATCTCGAATCTGCTCAAAGCTTATGAACTGGACTTTCGTTCGCATTTTCCGATGTTGCCCTCTGACGGGCTGCGCCTAGCGGTTGAACGTTACACTAGGCTAGAGCACCTGCCCTCTGCTTCTTCAATGTCGCACATCGGCAAATTCGCCGCAACGCAACATGGTTACGGTGAGCGAGTTTCAAGGTTTCGAGAAACGAACGAAAGATCATGTTACAAACTACAACTGCAGAACCACGGGTAACCACGTCGCCGGCTGGATCCAAACACAGATCCCTCGGCATCGCTCTTCTCGAGCGCATCGGCAATACTCCCCTGGTACGTCTTGAACGCACAGTCGGACACCTCCCCGGCATTCAACTGTTAGGCAAGGCGGAGTGGGTGAATCCCGGCGGATCTGTAAAGGATCGCGCGGCATCTGCAATTGTGGCCGCGGCAGAAGCGAAGGGCCTGTTGCAGGGTCGTCATCTGCTCGATGCCACCAGCGGAAACACCGGGATTGCCTACGCCATGCTCGGGGCGGCCAAAGGCTTTCCCGTCACGCTCTGTATGCCCTCCAATGTCTCTCCGGAACGCAAGCGGATTCTCCACGCCTACGGCGCGAATGTCATCTGGACCGATCCCGCTGACGGCTCCGATGGAGCGATTCGCAAGGCGCGCGAGCTAGCCAAGGACACATGCCGCTACTATTACGCTGACCAGTACGGAAATGAGGCGAACTGGCGCGCGCATTATCTGGGAACCGCAAACGAGATTTGGGAACAAACTGAGGGACAGATCACGCACTTCCTCGCTGGCCTGGGAACCAGCGGTACGTTTGTGGGCACAACCCGAAGGCTCAAGGAACTCAATCCTGCGGTTCAATGCATCGCTATGCAACCGGACTCGCCGTTCAACGGCCTTGAAGGACTTAAGCATATGGCAACGGCAATTGTGCCGCCGATCTACGATGCGAGCCTCGCGGATCTGCAGGTAGAGCAATCGACTGAAGGGGCCTACGAAATGGCCAAGACCTTGGCGCGAACCGAGGGATTGTTGGTAGGCATTTCATCCGCGGCAGCCGTCGCAGCAAGCTTGAAGATTGCCGAGCGCGAGGCCGCGAAGGGCAACGCCGCAGTAATTGTCACAGTGCTGTGCGATTCGGCTGACAAGTACTTGAGCGAACGTTTTTGGGAGGAGTGAGAAGCTTCGATGTTGAAGTTGAGCGATCTGGCGTACGAGCAAGTCCGCAGGCATGGGGAAGAGACCTATCCTCATGAATGTTGTGGTGTGCTGCTCGGCTTGTCCAAGAATGGCGCTAACGAGGTGCAAGCCGTGGTGCGCGCCGGCAATACGCGAACTGATTCGGCGCACAACCGCTATAACATCGCGCCGCAGGAGTTGATCCGAATCCAGCGGCAAGCGCGGGAACAGGGCCTGGACATTGTGGGTTTCTACCATTCGCATCCGGATCATCCAGCGCGGTGGTCTCCTACCGACTTTGCCGAGGCGCATTGGTTAGGTTGCTCCTATGTGATAACGGCCATTGAACAGGGCACAGCGAAGAAGACCAATTCATTTCTATTGAACGGCACGGGCGAGGAGGACAAATCCTTTGAGGACGAGCCGATTGAAATTGGGTCTTCCGCCCTCGCAGGACATTAAGGATTTAGCGAAGAACGTCAGGATCTGCGCGGCGATTCGCAAGATGAGAAAGTGAGAGACGATCGATGAAGATTCATATCCCCACCCCGCTCCGTCAGTACGTGGACAAACAATCGACGGTGACGGTTGAGGCGGCGACTGTAGGCCAGGCGCTGGACGAGCTGACTGCGACACATCCGGAATTGAAGAAGCAGCTGTATTCAGAAGAGGGCAAGCTCCGTGCCTTCGTGAATGTGTATTTGAACGATGAGGATATTCGCTATCTGGCCGGCAAAGAGGACACTCCGGTCAAAGAAAGCGACAGCCTCTCGATTATTCCTTCCATCGCGGGCGGGTTGGTAGGGAAGAGGATTTAAAAAATGGCGACACTGACTGAAGCACCGGTGACGGCGCTGCCGGCACTGAGCAACGATGAAATTTCGCGCTACTCGAGACATCTGCTACTGCCGGAAGTAGGCCTCGAAGGACAGCAAAAACTTAAGGCCGCGAAGGTTTTGTGCGTGGGCACGGGTGGCTTGGGGGCGCCCTTGGCCTATTACCTCGCGGCGGCCGGCATCGGCACGCTGGGGTTAGTCGACTTCGATGTCGTCGACGAAAGCAATCTACAACGGCAGATCATCCACAGCACCAAAGATGTCGGGCGCCCCAAGATTGATTCGGCGGCCGAGAAGCTCGAAGCTCTGAACCCGTACGTGAGGATCGTGAAGTTCAACACGATGCTTACGAGCCAGAACGCGCTCGAGATCTTCAAGGACTTCGACATCATCGCCGACGGAACCGACAACTTCCAGACTCGTTATCTGGTGAACGACGCTTGCGTACTGACAGGCAAACCGAATGCTTATGGCTCAATATTCCGTTTCGAGGGGCAAGCTAGCGTCTTCGCGACGAAAGAAGGGCCCTGCTATCGTTGCCTCTATCCGGAACCGCCACCGCCGGGACTTGTTCCTTCCTGCGCGGAAGGAGGCGTTTTGGGTATCCTGCCCGGAATCGTGGGCGTCATCCAAGCGACGGAAGTGATTAAGCTCATCCTTGGCCGGGGCGAGCCTCTCATCGGCCGACTGCTCCTGGTAGAGACGCTCGGTATGCATTTCCGCGAGCTCAAACTCCGCAAAAACCCCGATTGCCCTGTTTGCGGCACGCATCCAACGGTCACGAAGCTGATTGACTACGATCAGTTCTGCGGGATCTTGCCTGCCGCCGCTCCCACGAACACGGCTCTAGTGAACGGTGTCCCTCAGATTTCGGTCACTGAGTTTAAGCAGCAGGTGGACGCGGGCAAGGACTACTTCCTGCTCGATGTACGCGAGCCGCATGAATTCAAGATCGCGAACCTCGGAGGGTATCTGATCCCTCTCGGGGACCTCGACAAGCGCCTCAGTGAACTCGATACCAGCCGAGAAATCGTGGTGCACTGCAAATCAGGAGGTCGCAGCCAGAAAGCCTCTGAATTTCTCCAAAAGGCGGGCTTCAAGAAGGTGCAAAATCTTGCGGGAGGAATCGGGGCCTGGAGCGATCAAATCGATCCGAAAGTGCCCAAGTACTGAACGGTGTATCAACTCCCTTTCCAGATCAATCATTTTTGAAGCCTTCCCTAAGTTCAATAGGAAGGCTTCAAAGTTTAAGACCTCTTCGGAGTTCTCGCTGTCTTTCACCGGCTCACTGTGAAATCTGCGCCAAACCGCGAAAAACCGAAGAAACCGATTTGACAGGTGAGAGTCGGCGGGTACAATCTTGCCGAGAATCCCTGATTTTCCCACGGTCAAGTTCCCAGATGGACAATGTTTGCAAACACCCCAAGGTTCGCATAGTAGCCCGCGAAGAGGACGTAGAGTACGTCGAATGCCTGGATTGCGGCGAGGTGTTCGATTCCAATGAGTTCCGCGATATGGCAATCGAAGAGACTACCGATCAGGAATACGAGGCGGACTAGCAATCGCGTGAGCTCAGAGGTTAGCTCTTCACCGGGAGAGCCGTGCCTGTAAGAGCCAAATAAACAAACACACAAAAGTTGGTGGCCTTACGTTCAGTCTGGGGAAGTCGGCCCCAAGGACGTGAGTGCCTGAGCAAATTCGAGTATCCGTTTCGAACCAGAAAAGGTCATGCTGACGATTCGGTAACCGCAAGCCGTCGCGCTGTACGCCAGGCATAGTGCAACGCCGAGATGACGGCGAGCGCCGCTGTCGCGTCGAGCGCTCCATTGCGCACCAGCACTAGTAGCTCAGGCGCCCGAATCTGGCAAAGGAGCACTGTTAATAGCGCAAGAATTTGCGCGCACGTACTAGTCTTGCCGTAGATGCTGGGCCGGAAGTCGCGAATTCCCATACTGATGTAGAGAGTAGCGGCTACGATCAGAATTCCCAAGTCGCGGCTGAAGACCAGTACCGTCACTCGTTGAGAGACCAGTCGCTGGTGCATCAGCACCAGAAACAGCGAGCTCAGCAGGAGCTTATCGGCCACAGGGTCAAGATATTGGCCAAGCTGGGTCTGCTGCCGAAGGAGCCGTGCGGCGAGGCCATCGAGGCCGTCACTGAGACCGGCGATGACAAAGAGCCAGAAGGCTGTCTTGTAGTGCGAGTCGAGCACGGCCAGCACGAGAAAGGGAATCATGCACAGCCTGAGGAATGTAAGCAGGTTTGGTGCTGCGCGAAGCTCTTTCAGCACGGGATTTCGACCGTCGTTCTAGTCATAAGCTGAACTGCTGGCACATACAAAAAACAAAGCCCGGCCAGGGCCAAAGCAGTCCGAAAGGATGGCTGTCAATCTGAGCGGCAACGACCGGTACAAGCCCGATAAAAGCTGATGGTACATGACCGGGCCCGAGGTCTGCACCCGACGGATTGCTTCGAAAGACGTAGCCGCACATCCATGTGGATTGGAAGTTGGCTCTGGAGCGCTATTCGATCAAGAAGCCTGTAAAAAGCAGAGCGGATGCTGCTATGAGTAGTCGGCCTCCGGCTCGGGGCGCAGCGGCTCGGAGATTCGAATCCCCTGAAGAATCTTGATATGATTGTGGGGCAAGACCACCCACCGCAGGCGCGTAGCTCAGTTGGTTAGAGCGCTACCTTGACACGGTAGAGGTCAGCGGTTCGAATCCGCTCGTGCCTACCATCTTTTTCAATCACTTACGGAAGATTCGGTCATTTCCCGCCGCTCCACTACGCTCCAATAAGGGCCTAAATGGTTGTAATCAATGGTTCAGCCCTAGGAGCCGCGTCATTCCCGGGCAGCTTCGTTCAACATAAGTGGTCTTGCGAAATGCCTTGAATTATTGGTGCCTGTATATCGGCGTCATCTGGGAAAATTGCCTCGGCGAGACGCTGCTGCGCCTTCCGCTTATGCTCGATTCCCGCTTGCGAGTAAATCTCCAGCGTGGATCTGCTGTTGGCGTGGCGCATCAGTTCTTGAACGACCTTTACGTTCTCACCATTGGCAATCAGAAGCGTGGCATAGGTATGCCGGAAAGTATGCCATCCCATCACTTTCCGGATTCCAGCCCGCAACGCAGCAGGTCGGATGATTTTTTGCAAAACAGCATCCGGCCAAAACGGACGTCTCCCATCCGTGTGAGGACTCGCAAATATCCAGTCGTCTGCTTGCCGGTATTTGCTGGCCTCTTTCCAAAGCCAGATATCGGCGGCTACACGCTCATCAAGAGGGACTGGCTTACGAGACGTTTCCGTCTTGCAATTTCCGATCTTTCCTAAATAAATAGACCGCCGGACATCGAGTAGCAGGTTCGAAAAATCAATATCGCTCCATTTGAGAGCAAACAATTCGCTACGGCGCAATCCCGTTGTCACATCCAGAATTACCATCAGGCGAAAGCATGAATTGAGTTCTTGCATCAGGCGCTGGATCTCAAGTGTTTCCAGGACCTCGGGAGTTCTCTGACGTTTTGCGCTTTGTCGAACCAGGGTTATCGGGTTCCTTCCCCGGTCGAACCATTCGTAGCGTATTGCATGGTTGAAAAGCGTACTCAGAAGATTGCGAATTTTGGCTTTCGTTGAATCCGCCAACAAATTACCGTCAATACGCCGTAACCACCTCAACCAGCGCTCCACGGCTATCGTTCTGATTGCGTAGATACTCGTTTTTCCCCAGTAAGGACATATCCATCTTTTCAGGTAAGCACGATAAACAATCTTTGTTGCAAGAGAATGCCAGTCAGCTTCATCACAGAGTTCTGTATGCCTGTAATGATCCACCAAATCCTCGACGAGGATATCTCGCCCCGGCTCACGATTACGATCTTCATTCACTCGCATTCGCAATCCATTTGCTGCTTCCTGAGCCAACTGTTTCGTCGGATACTCATTAACTGTCCCTACAAAAGCAGTACGCCGCACACGCTTTCCTATTGCATCGGTCTCCCGCCACAGAAACTCCCAGCAATCGGAACCTGATTGACGCTTTGCATACCTCAGACAACCACGTTGATAACATTGCCGCATCATGGTGCCCTCCCATTGGGAGTCTCACGCTATGGCTGAAAAGGTTCCAGGCTCAGGGCACGCTAAAGAGGACGGCTTGCGACGGGTCGAGGCATCTCATACAGATGCCGACCCTGGCACGCTCTTCGCCAGTTGTCCGGAATGCCGACTATTCGTCAGTGTGGTTGATAAATTGGTACGGCTGGAGATCGGGCCCGTAAGTGCGTTGTTCGCAAGCGCAAGCGCGATCAAGGTGCATCAATAACCGCAAGAATAGCCACGCCTATTAGTTCTCGACCTGAAAGTTTACCGATGAGTAAGTTCCGGTTTGGCGGAGAACGTCACGAAAGTCAAGGCCGACGTGGCGGCCGTTCTAGTCTGGCCAAAGAACTTTCCGGAAGAGGTGGTGAACACCACCTTCA
>DASYBJ010000610.1:0-2598 GCA_036500845.1 Acidobacteriaceae bacterium | reverse complement strand
AAGCCGCCGTTGCAAAGTTCGAGTGCTCAGGCGTAGCTCCCTCGCTAAATCCTGTATTCCCGGGCGCTCACCCGCCACTAAGCGTTTCAGAATGGCTTTTGCTTGCTCGCTGAATGTTTCGTGGCCGAACTGTTCAGCCAGTTCCGCTTCAAGGTGCGGCGCGACGACTGCCAGCAACTCAGCATTGTGGGTAACAAAGGGCAGTTCCATATCTGCTTGGCTGAATATCAAAGCATTCTGCCTGGCTTTGAACTTTACGAGGCAGCCGAAATGCGCTTCGTACATTTCTCGGTGTGCCGGAGTTCGTTGAAACTCCACCCGCCGGGGGCTTAGGGGCCGTCCAACGCTCCGGCTCCCAATGGCGACGATCGAGGCGAAACACACGTCCACCAGCAAAGCGGGCCCTTTCTCATGCGCCTGCAGCCAGACGAACTGGACGGCACATTCATTCCCCCGTTCGACTAGGCGGAGTTCCGCCGGGAAAGTAAGTCGTTTGTACCGCGCGACGCGCTGCAGCGCGTCCCGAGAAGACCGGGCGGAGAGCGCAGCGATTTGAATCGGGTCGTAGCGCTCGACGCGATCCTCGGTCCCCAGCTTCAGGCCAAAGCCCGGATCGTCGGTGGCTTCCGCAATACCTCGGTAAAGCGCAAAGAACTCATCCCTGCTCACCAGAATCTTCTCCTGGTTAAATAAGCCCATCGGGAGACCAGCTTTCCGCAGCACTCCCTCTGGCGAAAGGTGCAATTCTTCAAGCCTTCTCGGCAGCAGGCTGGGTACTTGAAATTGGTTCGCCATGGCCTTCCTTTAGCATAAATCCTGCGTCGCCAATAATCCTGCGCAGCTCTTCTTCGGTCGTGCAGTTGTTCTGCGTTCATTGGGCGGGTGCGGCTAAAGGCCGCGCCCGTCCCCAAAACATTCCTCGTTCAGTATTCACCGGCTTACCAGACCCATGCATGAACATGGATTTGGCACGATTTAATCCGATGGCCTGCACCCTCAAACAAGCCTCGCCTTTGGAGGCCTGCCTCGAAGGCACATCTTCGATCTTCAACACTTCCGGCCCACCGATTTCGCGAAAGCGAACTATTTTGGTCATGTGATTTTGCTGACTAATAAGATTTCTCCTTCTTGTGATGAATCCGAGCCGCCCGCCAGACCGAGCTTGGACCGCAGCCACTGACCCATCTCTTCGATCGCTCGGTCGACCTCGGGCACACGGCCCGCGCCTAGGATGAAATTGTGCTGGCCCTCAGGAACGGAACGCAGGCTAACATCTACGCCAGTATTTCTTGCCCGATTCGCGAACTCGATCGCTTCGCCGACAAAGAGCTCATGATCGCCGTAGTACACCTGGATCGGCGGAAGCCCGGTCAGATTGGCGTATAGCAGATTGACCCGGGGATCGTTCCAAGTCACACCTGTGCCGCCGAGCCACGACTCGCGAAACCGTTCCAACAAGGGCCTCGAGAGAATCTTGTCGTTCCCGGCGTTGCTCTCTATCGTCTCGCTTTTTAGCTCCATGTCGTACCATGGGGCCATCGACAGGATGGCGGCCGGCATGACGGCTCGCTTGCTGCGCAGCGCCAAAGCCAGGCTCACGGCAAAATTCGCGCCGATAGACTGACCTGTGATCGCAATATCTTCGGGGCGAATGCCGTGACCGAGCAGCCAATGATACGCCTTCTCCACGTCCTCGATCTGAGCCGGGAACTTGTATTCCGGTGAACGGCGGTAATCCAACACGAGTGCGCGGACTCCGGCGGCCTTGGCGATGTGTCCGACAGCCTTCCGGTCGAGATGCATCGACAAGACGACCGTGCCGCCACCGTGCATGTGCAGCAGAACACGGTTAGCATCGCAGCCCTTCGGCATACACCACAGCGCGGGCACGCCATCAACATCTACTTCAGCGTAGGTGACTCCTTCGGGTTCGGTGGCGGCCAGATGCAGCTTCTCGTAAATGTCCCGAATCGTCGTCAGATCCAGGCCCGGCTTTGACGCCTCTTCCGTGACGGATGCGAAAAACTGAGCCATACGGTTTGTTTGCTTACTGATCATAACTGCTCTCCTTGTTATTACGTTCAAATAGTCCTTACCTGATAACAACGCCTCTGATGACCGGCAGCTACAGCCCATACGACGCCCGCACGAAGTCCGCGGCAAGCTCGCCGATAACAGCGCACGGCGCCATCGTATTCCCAGTTGCAATGCGGGGCATGACGGATCCATCGGCGATACGAAGATTCTCAACGCCGTAAACCTTCAACCTGCTGTCCACAACAGACATTTCGTCCCGACCCATCTTGGCCGTACATGTCTCGTGCCAGGAGGTCGTGGCAGCGTTTCGAATGAAGTCTTCTAACTGGTCCCTTTCAAAGTTCCTGGCATCACTTCGCGTTTTGCAAATGGACGCAGGGAGCGAGAGTTGCCAATCTCGCGGAAGAGGTTGACACATGCGCGGCACATGGTCATCGCCGCCTGCCTCAAGCAGGAGAACGTTGACTTCGGGGTTCTCCGCGAGGTGGCTCGCCACCACGGAGCCAGATGAGCCTGATCCACAAACAATAAAGTCGTACTGAGGTTTCAACGCTGCCCGCA
>DASYBJ010000609.1:0-7075 GCA_036500845.1 Acidobacteriaceae bacterium | reverse complement strand
CGCGGGTCTTGATAGCAGCCCTTTCGCGCCGCATGGCTAGAAATCGGGCGGTGCGATTAGACGCTGCCGATAAAGGTGCGTTCTGAAACGCTTTCGCACATACTGAACAGCCTGCAAGGGCTATGCTTGCGGTTCGATAGCACAAGCCTTGCGCCCGAACGAGAATTGCAGCTCCTGGTTTTTAAGGAGTACTCTGCTACGGGCAACCCAACTGGCTGATCCGTGCGCGAAGATACGTCAGCTTCTCATATTTTCGTTCTAATTGAAGGTCGGTCCGGTATTCCTGTAGCACTATCTCCTAATCGTCACATTATTTCAGAAGACATATGCCGTTCGCATCCCTGATCATGAAGTTGGGAGCGGTAGGCTGCGCCATTTCAGAAGAAGCAGTTAGATGCGACGTAGCGAAGGTCCTGCCACTAATTCCAGTTTGGTGTTTTGGGGGGCCCGAGCAGATCGCCAAAACTGTGCTCTTTCTAGCAAGGCTTCGTCCCCTGACAACAAGTGGAAGAGTTGGCAAACCGTTTTGCCATGAAGGAAGCGTGGAAAGCCGTGTTGCGATGATGAGAGTTTTTTTCCCTTTGGGGGTTAACCGATATGTCTTCGAAGCTCGACAGTTCGACCAATCTCTTGGGTACATACGAGCTGCTTCCGCCAGAAAGGAGCTTTCCTCAGGCTATCGAGTTTGCCGGCAAAGCGCTCCAGCTTGACAGCACAATATCCGAGGCATACACCGTACGCGCATCCGCTGAATCATTCTACGAGCTCGATTGGGCGGCTGCCGAGCGCGACTTCCAGCGCGCGATCGCTCTGGACCCGAGCTCTGCCTCCGCGCACCACTGGTACGGTGAACACTTCATTAATGTCGGCAATGCAGAGCGCGCCCTCTCAGAACTCAAGCGGGCACGTGAACTTGATCCGCCCTCGCTCCCAATTAACGGTGTTCTCGGGAGAGTCTATAGCGATGCGCACCACTACGATGAAGCGGTCCAGCAGTGCAAGAAAACTCTTGAGTTCGATCCCAATTTCTCCATGGGGGCACTGGTGTCTCGGCCAAGCTTACATCCGAGAAAGGCAGTATTTAGCGGCAGTTCCGGAACTGGAGCGGGCGAGCGCATTGGGGGCGACCCCGTTGCTGATTTGCGACCTCGGCTGCGCGTACGCCGGTGCGGGCAAGAATGTAGAAGCGAGAGCTATCCTCAAAACCCTGAAGCAGAAGGCCCAGCTCGCCTACGTTTCACACTATTTGATTGCCACCATCTACTCTGCGCTGGGTGAGAAAAATGAGGCTTTAAAATGGCTCCAGAGTGCCTTCGACCGGCGGGACTCTCACATCGTTGACATGCCTCTTGACCCGAAAATCGATCCGCTCCGTTCCGATCCGCAATTCCTGCCTTTGATGCAGCGATTGCATTTGCCGGGCTAGAATTCGCGAGGGATCAGCGTCAGTTTGCAGTCCAGTGCTTTCCTGGCGGTCGTGATTGTGCAAACAGGTGGCCGCCTTATTTCTCCTTTCGCGATCCTCGCCCTGTGACTCTTGGGGCGAGTTCGAGGGAGTGTGCCAACAAGAAAGAGCGAAATGCCCCACTGTTGCCGTTGGGCTCCGGACCGGCGGCGTAAGCAATGGAGAACATCCGTGACAGCTTTAGGCCCCGTACTCGGGCGAGCTTGAGAGTGCCCAAACTAAGTTGATTGCGGACAGTCCACCGCGAGACGAATGTTACTCCCAGGCCGGCTTCGACCGCGCTTAACAAACCCTCGGTCGAGTCGAGCTCCATCCTGGTCTTCAGGTCTTTTTTCTTGAGGCCAGCCTGACTCAAGGCATTCTCCACCACCCGGCGCGATCCGGAGCCAAATTCGCGCATCAACAAAGGCGCATCTCTCAAGGAGTCGATCTCAATCTCGTGGTCGGCCCATTCATGGCTGGAGGGCACAACCAGCACCATCTGGTCCTCCATAAAGGGCTCTACATGAATGTCTTTCCGCATCGCAGGGCCCTCAATCAATGCAAGCTGGATGCGATGCGCGACCAAGGCCTCCAAAATCGTGTCCGTATTGCCGCTGATTGCTGTGATCGAAATGCGAGGATTCTCACGGAGAAAACCGGCAACCAGATTGGGCAGGAGGTACTGCCCGATTGTCTGGGACGCGCCAAGGGCAAGCTGGCCACCCAATCTGCCCGATGCCGCGGACACCGCTGCATACGCCTCATCGGCGATCTCTTTTATCTTCTCCGCATAAGGCAAGAGAGCCTCTCCGCTCGGTGTGAGCGCGATATGGCCCCCGCTGCGGTCAAATAGTGAGACGCCATACTCGTCTTCGAGCGCCTTAATTTGTTGCGTTACTGCCGGTTGGGTCAGCAATAGCTCCTCAGCCGCGCGACTGAAATTCAGGTGGTTCGCGACTACACGAAATACCTTAAGTCGAAAATTCTCCATCCCGCTCGTCTCACCTATTCCCGTCGCGGCGAGGGCCTCCCTTGATCGTGCCGCAGGATTCGCTTCTTAGCATACTCTGAAGCATGCGAGAAGGATTCAACATGCCGAAACCAACCACAGTGCTAATCGATTCGGGATTCGCCGACCTCCGCGAGAAGTGCACCAAGAGTTAGTCCTAAGCTACTGCAGTACGTCCTTATTGGGTTACCTCGGTCTGTGAAATCTGCTGATCAAGGCTATTGCGAGCGTGGAAACTGGCGTGAGAGTTTGCCAGGATTTGGGAGGTGTCTTCGGCGAAGGAATCGGTTGGTACCGGTGAAGCCAAGGCATACAGGGAACGCGAACGCGGTGAAATCCGAATCGCTATTTGCCAGGCAACCAGGTTGCAGATCAGAGCCAGAGGCAGCAACGGCCATTGGCCGGTCAACTCCACAGCCATAAACGTGGCCATGAGAGGAGCATGTGTTACAGCCGCCAGCAAACATCCCATTCCGATGATTGCGAAGAGTGGCGGATTCGCTATGTGCATCATGTGTCCAGCGAGCAGTCCCATGGCGCTCCCGGCGAACAATGTCGGCGTAAATACGCCTCCGACAGCTCCAGTTCCTACGCACAAGGTTGTCGCGCAAATGCGGCAGAGAAGAACAACCAGCACCATCGCTAGAGCGGGAGAGGATTGCATGATGCTGAGCAACCCGGCGTCTCCATTGCCCCACACCTCGGTGGTGAAGAGCGAGAGCGCCCCTACCAACGCGCCACTCCAGAAAAGCGCGACTGGCAACTTGCGAGCACCTTGTAAGCTACGAACCAGCCAAGAGTAAAGCGGGCCCAGAACACCCAGAAGCACAGCCATGGGCAGAAGAAGGGAAGCATGAGGGAGATCGATGCCGAGTAGCCCGTGCAGCGGGAAGAGTCGTGGTGCGAACAGTGGACCCGCCCCCAAAAGAGCTCGGCTCACCGTACCCCCAGCGACAGCGGCAGCTAGCAAAGAAGGAACCTCGTCCCACGCGAATCTGCCAATCACGATCTCTAGGGCAAAGAACATGCCTGCGATGGGTGCCTGGTATGCGGCGGCAACCGCCGCTGCCACGCCACAGGCCACCTGCTGCGCAAGCGGGAGCTGAACATGTTTCACCCTGCGCCCTAGAGAAGAGACAACTGCAGCGGCAAACTGAATCATGGAACCTTCGCGCCCAATTGCAGCTCCCGTTGCGATCGAGAACGCAGACGAGATCGTTCTCCAGAGCGTGGGCCGAAGCGAAATATGACCCTCTTCCAGACGGACGGCCTCGACATAGTCCTTAAACCCAGAAATCGCGCCTAAGCGGCGAGAGATGGCCAGAACCGCCAAGGCCGCGAGTCCGCCGAGCGCAGGTGTGATCCCGCGTCTCCACAATGGCAAATGGGCCGCTGCACTTGACAGAAGCCCCGACTCTCCTGTGATCACCTGTTGTAAGAGCCTGAAGAACAAACGCACAGCCACGCAGGCCAGACCGCTCAGTGCTCCAATGACGGCTGACTCCATCAGGATCAGGACATATCGCCGAACACGGACTGTACTGTCGCGGAACTGAGCGGGTGTCATGACTGGTTTGCCACCAAGGTCAATTTCGATTGGGCCTGCCCGTTGCCGCTCCAGGGCCCCGCGCTCAGCGGATATTCGGCGCTCGCACCCGCTTCCCTTGCTTGCGCTGCGAGTCGATCCGCTAAGGCAACCGCCTGCTCGCGCAGTTCAGGGATGGCGATCGATTCAAACAGAGTTCCTTGGCGGCCGGGACCTGCGTTGAAGAGAAGCGGTGAAAAGCTGCCGTCCTGCGCGCGCAAGGCTCCGTGTTTGTCGCTCCACAACCCGCCGCCAAGGGGACCCGCGGTAATGAGTCCTTGTGCGAATAGACTGTTCAGCAAACTGGACCTTACACGCCGATAGTTCATAGCAGGTCCTGTGCAGTTGATGACACGCGCTGCGCATATCTCGGCGATCTCTCCGCCAGCCAATTCAAACTGCACCTTCGCACCTTCCCCATGGGGGAGGATGGCATGCAGGCGACCTTGGCGCTTTACAAGCGTTCCGGCCAGCAGCTCTGAATAGATCTGGTCTGCAATGGGAGGAGCCATGCGATGCCGTACAACTTCCCAGCGCCGCTGCAAATGACGGACGAACCGCTTTTGCTCGACCAACGGTAGCGCGAGCCAGAATTCGTTTGTACGTGCACGGAGACTATCGACCACGGCGCGCCAGGGCTTGCCGGCTTTGATCGCCTGATGCACTGCACGCAAAAGCTCATGCGCCTTACGCGGGACCTTGTCCCCGATCACGCTATTGTCAAGAGGCTCGTAAGGAGCATGGTGACATGGAAAGACGCCATGTCTCGAGATCGCCGTAATCCTTCCTCGATGACCTGTCTCCCTTAACCGCAGAATGACGTCAACTGCTGTCAAACCCGTGCCAACTAGAATGACAGGCGCCTCCGGCGGCAGATTGGCGTATGTTGCATCCTCCCAAGCGGAGTGATAGTAAACTCCGCCCCTGATTGCTTGATCGTTGACTCCAGGCAAAGGTGCAGGGTCGAAGTTTCCGGTCGCCAGAACTACGGCGTCCGCAACCAATCTTGTGCCGTCGGCCAAATCCAAAGTTGCCTGGGGGCCTTTTACATGGCAATCCAAGACCGTCGTTTGCAGATGCTCGATACGCGGCGATGCAGCGATCAACGATTGAATATATTTGCCGAAAATCGCACGCGGAGCGAAGTCGCTTGCTTGAATTGAGGGATCGTAGTGCGCACGCACCCAATTGAGGAAATGCTCGGGCTGATCCGGGAGCGCGCTGATTTTTCCTGCTGGAACGTTCAACAGGTGCTTCAGACTCGGGGTCGAGTATGCCAATCCCAACCCCAGCCCCGGACGCGGATCAAGGACGACGACTCTTGCCTGCGGCGCCCGATGAACAAGATGGTAGGCCGTCAGCGTACCGCTGACTCCGCCACCTACAATCGCGATCGTGTATAGGCCATTCATGTCTTCACCTTACCGCCATCGAGTCGCAATGAAAATTTCCAAATTGTTATCCCTCATAACCTTAGCTAATACGTGGCCAGTGCGCTTCCGTCCAAGACATCCTTCACTCTCAGACAAGTAAGCGTTCTTCATCGCGGGTAGGCTTTGATCAGAGGCAGGTGAATGGATCGAACCCTCACCGCAGCCGCTATGGTGAGAAGCAGAAGCCATGCCAGCTTATTGCCTATTGAGGCGACACGTTGCGTGTCCTATGGAATTTATGCGTGTTGGTTCCATAAACCGAGCTGATCACGTGGCAGGTTTCCTTCGTGTATTCCAGATGAATCGCTGGAGCCCGATCTCGCTTGCACAGACGTGCTGCGTCCGCGAGGAACAATTGCGAGTGATTCGGGATAACGATTTTCTACTTGGACGAATAGGTCGAGCAAGAACAACACTAACTTTGTCGCCAGAGAGAGCCGCTGGCCGATGGAATAAGGCAGAAGGTCAGGGTGTTATTTATAGCGTGTTTCATATTTTTATGCGCACGTTTTATGCGCACGCTCAGAAGGAGAATCACAATGAAACGAGTATTCAACGCAATGCTGACCACGGCAGTATTCTCGACAGTATTGAGTGCACAGGCGGCCGTCGCGTCCCATTCCAAAGCGATTGTCGTGGAATCGCCCACGGACTTACCGGAAGCGGCACAAGCTGTTAGCGACGCGATGTACCTGTATAACACCGGAGACGGAAGGTCTTTCCTGTATCTTGAGCAGAATGATGGGCAAAGGCTCGCTATTCTTGATGTAACCGATCCAGCCAAAATCAAAACGGTCGGAGGCGTATCGATCGCTGCGACGTCACCCTATGACTTTGTACGTGATATCGCAGGCTCGGCAACGCTGATTCGATTCCGCGATAACTCAGGTTTCGCTACGCTGGATTTGAGGCACCCTAAGAACCCTGTACTCGTCGCCACACCAGCCATGGCGAATGCCGGCACCACCGAAGAAGTTGGCGAAAGCGGTCTGCTCGTAAGTACAACCGCTACGTCTATGGAACCTAAACGGAAGGCACAAGACTATCGAATGATCGACACTTCTGCGCCGTCCGAGTCATCATTGCTCGCCACGGTGCCGGACGTGAAGCAGCGCATCTCGAAGGAGGATACCGGAACGCTATTCCTTCTCGGCAATGGCTTGACTGAAGTGCGGCAGCCAAGCGTCGAGCAGGAGCACCAAATCGAGCGCCTGCAGCAGTCTGGAAACTAATAGGCTTCCTATTCCCGACAACAACTGAATTGCGATCCGAAGCGACCCTCGGAGGCCGCTTTGGATTTTGGTAGTCGCCAGACTCAAGGGGACCTGGGATACATCTGTGATCTATCGATTGCCTCGTCACTTTCGTGCGATTGCTGCGTGCTAAGGCCCGGAACGTGAGTGATTCGAATCACCTCTTAGTTGGCGTACCCTCCCGCGTAAGTTCTCGCCAGTCGATTTGGGAACTGTACGAGTGAAATCATTCTGAGTCTCAACAGAGCTGACCGCGTGTGAGCGTGCCAGATGGAGAGAGTATGCTCTCCGTTGGCTGAGGTTGAGAAGCCGAGCGCTCCGACCGAAGTGAAGGGTTTCAGCGACGGA
>DASYBJ010000608.1:0-2166 GCA_036500845.1 Acidobacteriaceae bacterium | reverse complement strand
CCGGCGCAGGCAGCGCTCGACGGTCCAGCTTGCCGTTCGGCGTCAGAGGAAACGCAGAAAGCTGCACATACGCCGACGGCACCATGTACTCCGGCAGCGCCGCGGCCACATGCTCCCGCAGATCCTCCGCTTCCACCACCTCTGCCGGCGCACACGTATAGTAGGCAACCAGACGCTTGTCCCCGCTCTCTTCTTCGCGCGCGACCACCGTCGCTTCACCCACACCGGCATGGCTCCCCAGTCGCGCCTCGATCTCCCCAAGCTCGATCCGAAAGCCACGGATCTTAACCTGATCGTCGTTGCGGCCCAGAAACTCGATGTTCCCATCCGCCAGATAACGACCCACATCCCCGGTCTTGTAAAGCCGCTCTCCTTCTACAAACGGACTCGCGATAAATCGCTCCGCCGTCAACTCAGGCCGCTTCAGATATCCTCGCGCTACACCCGCTCCACCGATATACAGCTCTCCCGCAACACCTACTGGAACTGGCGCACCATGACCATCCAATATGTATATCCGCGTGTTCCATATCGGACGGCCGATCAACGAATAAGCAATATGTTCGGGCGTAACTTCCAGAAGCGTCGCATTGACCGTCGTCTCAGTCGGACCATATGCATTGACCAGCCGGGGAAGGTATCCACGCCGCTTGAACCATGTGCTCAAAGCGCTCTGCCTTACTGCTTCTCCGCCGAGGCTGATCTGACGCAGTGATCGCGGGATTGCGCGCGACCTCTCCTTTATCAATTGCTGCCAGAACGCCGGAGGAAGATTAGCGCAACTGATCCTGAACGATTCGCAGCAGGCCCAAAATGACTCCTCGCTCTCCAACCATTGCTCACTCCGCAAAACAAGCGCCGCGCCCGATAGCAAAGCCCCGAATATTTCTTCCACCGACATATCAAAGGTGAATGGGGCAAACTGCAATATGCGGTCTGACTCTGATAGCTCATAATGCAGCTTCAACGCCGAGATCTGATTCACTACACTACGATGCTCGACCATGACGCCTTTCGGCTGTCCGGTAGAGCCGGAGGTATAGATCACGTAGGCCAGATGATGCACGTTGAGCCGGAGCGCCTGAGGATCCGGGTTGGTCTCCGCCTCCATGGCCCACAGCGCAGCATCCTGTTCCAAATCGAGCACAGACACGGACACTTTATTAGCTAGCAGAGACAAGAGGTGGTTCTGGGTGAGCAGTGCGACGGGCTCACTGTCCTCAAGCATGAAGCCGAGCCGCTCCAGAGGGTAGGCCGGGTCCAGCGGCACATAGGCTGCTCCGGCCTTGAGGACTGCGAGAAGTGCCACGATCATTTGGAAGCTGCGCTCCACACAGATCGCCACCCGATCATCCGGACGCACACCCAACTTGCGCAGATGATGCGCCAGCTGATTGGCTCGCCGGTTCAGCTCTCCGTAGCTCAGTTCTCTGTCTTGGAAAACCACCGCCGTGGCCTGCGGCGTGCGCGCCGCCTGCTCTTCAAACAGCTGGTGCACACAGTGCCCGGTGGGGAACGGCGTCCCGGTATCGTTCCACTCCTCCACCAGCTGATCCCGCTCCGCCGCAGGAAGCATCGACAGCTGCCACAGCTCCGCTCCAGGCGAAGAAAGAACGCTATGGAGAAGCTCAATAAAACGATGCTGATGCTGGACGAGTTCGTATTCGCTGCAAAATGCTGGGTTGACCTCGAAATTCAGCTCGAGCCTTCTAGCCTCACCGCGATCAAAGAAAAAGATATCGAAGTCATTCGTCGACCCATTATCCAAATTGTGAGTCTTTGTGGGTGTTCCAGCAAAGCGCATTTCGTAGTGAAATACCTCTACATTGGCGCATACCGAGAATAATCGTTGCCCGGGCGCCAGGTGAAGGTCTCGATTCAGATCTTCGATCCGGTACAACTGGTGCCGCAGAGCTTTACCAACCTCAGAAGCAACCTGCCGGATTAACTCTCTCACAGACATGCTCGGACTAACCTGGATCCGCAAGGGGAGAACGTTGAAAACTGTCCCAAAGGAGCGGCGCGTTGCACGACTCACTCTCCCGGTCACCGGAAAACCTACAACAAAATCATCCTGATTAGTCATGCGGTGCAAAAACATGGCAACAAGCCCTACAAAAAGCTGCGGCAGGGTTACTCCCTCTGCTTTTGCGAAGAACCGGAGAG
>DASYBJ010000607.1:0-4975 GCA_036500845.1 Acidobacteriaceae bacterium | reverse complement strand
ACGATTCGCCCTTTAAGGTGGAGAATGGTAGCGTCTCCCAATTCCTGAACTGTCGCCTTCAACATCAATATCTCCTTGCCTTATTGCACTGACGGTAACGCCCGATTAGAGAGAGTGAACATCTTCAGTGAGATAAAGATTACAGATCCATTTGACTTCGATTAGCACGATTACCTTGGTGTCAGCAGAGCAAAGCGAATTCGGGCTGAGATGAATACCCCACCGTTCCTGCTTGGGCGCAAAGCCCGCGAAGGCAACTGAGCGCAAGTCAACTCTCCGGCCGGACTACCTGTACCGCCAGTGGTTTTTCCCTCGACTCTATGGCCAAGGCCGAGGGATGACAGTGTAAGCCGTATTGCCCAGGAAAAGATCCACAAAGCCGTGCTCAAAGAACGCAACCGGACCCGTGAACGGATTTGAGGTGTCGAGGTGCACAAACCAGTTCCCGTTAGCATTCTTTGCCGAAAAGTGAATGCCATTGCACCGTGTATCTCCCCCACAATCGAGACTATTCGGTCCCAGCCCATGAGTGGCCTCAAAATTGTAGTTACCTCCTTTGAGATGGCCCTCGCTCGGATCGAGGGAGTCATAGGCCTGCTGGTGGCTTATTTCGCCCCCTGAGTGAGAGGCGATGGCGCGTGCCAGCGCTTCTCTTTGGATTTCAGTGGTGTGATCCAGAGGATTGCCATCGGGATCGATTTGCACTTTAGAGCGCTTCATAAACACGCCACCCGGGACGGGTATAGGCTTCTCGGTGCGAGCTTCGTAAACAACGAGCTGGTCTTTTCTTGTGATAGCTTCAACCTTGGCGATTCTGCCGAGAAATTTGGCTTTAGCCTTTAGCTTGGCTTTCATATCGGCCGGGAGCCTATCGAAGGCAATCTGTTCTCCTACCCTCTCGATGTCGCCCGTGGTGTTGATCAAAACATCCTTACTGTGGCCGTCCACTCTCATTTCCGCTTTATAGTAAATCTGGCCGTCTTGATCTTCTTGGGACAAGTGTTTCACTGCGGCGCCCTGGCTCACGGACTGCAACGTTCTTTCGACTGCTGGGGGCAGTTCGGTTCGGTAGACTTTATTACCCTGAGCGGAAGCGCTGCCGGTAATGAGCAATCCGGTAATCCGAAGGACGATGATCCATCCATAAGTCATTTCTGTGTCCTTTCTCCTATGGTTTTGGTGAATCAACTACGCTGAGCTTGGAGCTGCGCGACTATGTCGTCGCCGCGCAACACAGGAACTTAGTGGCCCGCTCAGAGATTTCGGCCCAGCGACCCTTATCCTTGCCTTCACTTACACGACGAACGAGCGGAGCCGCGATGAACAGGCTCTCCATCTTTTGAATAGGATGTTGCCCGGGCCGTGTGACCCGGAGGTACCGCGCGGGGCCGCCGAGCTTGCCTGAACTCGAAGTCGCGCCCCGCGCCCCATTTGCGCTCAGAACTATTTCCATAACGAACACTTGTGATCGGCGTCAAAATTCGACTCGACCGTCGGAGCCGGCGGAATCATAGATTGAAACTCATCCGATCCGGCACTGTACGGAGACCAAAGTGGCGTGCTCTCTGAGTTCGGGTTGCCAGTGTACGCGAACGTCGTCCAGTAGCTGATCATCGCATCAGAGAGGTGCTGTTGGGCCGGTGTCAACGGCGCCGGGTACGAGTCGAGATTAAGGAGATATGGAAGCTCAAGCCCGTGGGCGGCACCCCAGGGAAAGCTAATGGACGGAAGGTAAAGGCCGTAAGGCGAGTTCTCGTCGTTAAACTCATAGGCAAACGTTGGTACGTAATTCGACAGCAACCGAACCGCGTTGCGCGCCCCGCACGCAAAAAAGTAGTCTGTACCCAGCGCACCTAGTGCCAAGGGGGCGCGTTGTGTACCTGAAGGCGCGTTGTAATTGCTCAGCGGGTAATTGATATTGACAAGTGACGGCACCAAAGCGGCATTCTCAGGTCCGACCAGAGCCGCGACTGCTGTCGAGTATCCGTCATCCTTCAGTGGATTCCCGACCCAGTCGTGCTGCAGGGCTACAAAGTACCTCCATTCGTCGTGGTTTGTACCTGAAATCACCGGCACACGATTGAATTGTCCGCTAGCGAACGCTAAATCCAGCGTCTGGGGAAGCACTGTTCCATCCACCATAGGTGCGAGGCTTTTAGGTTGTTGTGCAACGATCGCTGAGGCCGCAGTCGCACGCAGGCACTGGGCGCTCTGGTTGCCGCATCCCACATTTGCGGCAACGGCGATGCCCCCTGGTTCGGAATCTGCCAATGGAAACATTATCTGAAGGTTTCGAAATAGGCCCAGTGTGCCGCTTGCCGCAATTGCCCGGTGAAACAGACCCGCCGCAGTAGGAGAAGCGAGTTGGGAATACACGCTAGTTCCACCGGCCGACTGGCCGAAAATCGTTACCCGCTTGGGATCGCCTCCGAAGGCTGCGATGTTCCGCTGTACCCACCGGAGCGCTGATTGTTGGTCCATGAGCCCGTAGTTGCCGCTGAGATGGCCTTCGGCGTCCAGCGTCGGATGGGCAAAGAATCCCAACATGCCGAGGCGATAGTTGATGGTGACGACAATGACCCCTTTTTGCACCAACGGTGTCGCATCGTAGTCGTCACTTCCTCCCGTAACAAATGCACCGCCGGGAATCCCCACCATTACCGGCAGGCGGTCACCCTGGTTCTCGTGGTCGCCCCGGTTCTCGGCGTCGCCCTTTTGCTGGCTGGGCCTAAAGATGTTCAGGTAAAGGCAATCCTCGCTGCCAGTCGTACCACCCTTAGGGTCTTGCTGCGTGCAAATACTGCCGAAGCTGGTTGCTTTGAACACTCCGGGCCAACGCCCATGAGGCTGGGGTGGCGTCCAACGCAGCGTTCCCACGGGAGGCGCTGCGTACGGAATGCCCAGGAACTCCTCAATCCCCGTTCCTGAACAATGTGGAACCGATGCGCTGGTGCACTCGAACCCCTTCACGGCCCCGTCTTGAGTAACCACTATAGGGGCGGCCGTCGAAACCTGCGCGCCCGCATGAGCCCCGCAGACTGCAGCCAGACCAAAAAGCAGTTTAAGAGCAAAGCCAAACTTCCTCTGGCGCCAGTTGTCCCTTTTTCTGGTAGTCATCTTCCATTTCTCCTTAATTCGCTTCATCAGAATTGTTAATTTCCAAAACTACCGAGCGGACGAGCTTTGGGGCAGGCTTTCTCTTTTGAGGCATTCACTGGTTTAGCGCGGGCCATTTGGGATCTGGGAGCGCCGTCTGTGATACTCCCGGAGCATTGCTACTCCGTCTCGACCTCAGAATTGCCTAACCGGTCAGCTGTCGAATGTTGAATCCAATTCCGCTTCACCGCGAACTGTTTTAGGAATACATGGGTCGAAATGCGTGTGCGGTTTAAAGTGGTTGCGATTCTTGAATGTATGTAAGGGAATGAGCAACCTATCTTTACAATTGGCAACGGAGGCCATCGGTAGATTGAGTCACAATGGGGCGCATCAACCACATTCTCATCGTCGATGATGACCGGGAACTCGTCGAACTGGTGCGCCAGTATCTCGAAGGTGAGGGTTTCGTGGTGGCGGCCGCCGCTGATTATAGTTCTGGCTTGAGAGCCGCCCTGAGCGGGAACCATGAGCTTGTCATACTCGATGTGACATTGCCGGGCGGTTCAGGTTTCGAACTCCTCAAGAGATTGCGAGCCGAGTCCAATTTGCCGGTCGTTCTTCTCACCGCGCGCGGCGATTCCGTTGACCGCATTGTCGGCCTGCAAATTGGAGCCGACGACTACGTCCCTAAGCCGTTCGAACCCCGCGAATTGGTGGCTCGGATTCACGCCGTTCTACGAAGGACACGGGCCGGTATGGCGTCAGGGGGCTCAGAAGACAGTGTCGTGGTAGGAGATGTAACACTCTCCCCCAGGACACGAACCGCAATGCTGAGCGGACAGGTGTTGGATCTGACCACGATGGAATTTGACCTGTTAGAGGTCTTGCTGCGCAGCGCGGGAAAAATTGTCACTCGCGACCAGCTCGCGCAAGCCGCCCTCGGGCGGAAGCTCGCGCCCTTTGACCGCGGCGTCGATATTCACCTGAGCAAACTGAGAAAAAAACTGGGAGGTGGACACTACTCACAAGATCGGATCAAGACAGTTCGAGGCTCTGGATACATCTACGTGGCCCTTGAGCGGAAAGCGGGCCTGTTGTGAGGATCAAAAGTCGGTTGTTCTGGAAGTTGTCTTTCTCGTTCTGTGTGACGGTCGCCGTTTTGTTAGGTCTCTTGGCTGCCATCGACAATTGGGCTTCACGAAAGGTCGGAGAATTCCCGAAAGTCCCAGATTTTCTTACCGTCTATGCCAGATCCGCGGTTGCCCAATACGAACTGGCCGGCCAGGGACTGCTTCTCCACCAGCTCCGGGAATGGTCCAACCCTTTCCTGCCCTATTTCTATTTGGTAGATTCCAGGGGGCGCGAACTTTCGGGAAGTCCTGTTCCACCCGAGCTGAAGGGCTCATTTCCCTCCGTAGTATTCTCCCAGGGAAAACTACTCGGGAACGGGCCTGCTCAGCAGCACGTTGTCGGCAAGTGGATCATCTACGACGTGGAAGAGTCTGGCATACGAGATCGGTACCACTTCGCCGTCGTGTTCTTGTACACGAGTCTATTCGCGAGAGTGACGCTGGTGTATTTGGGAGTGGTAGGTATCTACGCCGTGCTTGCGATGATTAGCTGTGCGCTTCTAGCGCTATATTTCACGAAGCCCATCGCCCAGTTGCGTGCAGCGAGCGGGCGGCTTGCCGCGGGAGACCTGGAAGCTCGCGTCGGAAGCAATATGGTGAAACGCGGTGACGAGATTGGCGATCTCGTGCGTGATTTCAACGCTATGGCTGAAAGGGTTCGAGAACTTGTGCAAAGCCACAAGCAATTGCTTAGTAATGTTTCTCATGAACTTCGCTCTCCGCTGGCGCGGCAGCGAGTCGCTTTG
>DASYBJ010000606.1:0-17965 GCA_036500845.1 Acidobacteriaceae bacterium | reverse complement strand
AGGCTGCGGAAAAACTCGATTTGCCCGGTAAGTTCGTTAGAAAAATACCTCAGGGCCTAAGGCCGCAATGATTCTGCTCAATTAACGGCACTACTAAAAGTCGTGCCCTAATACAAAGCCAGGCTTAATCAGAGCTTCCTTAAAAATCAGGGGTAGAGAGCTGTGGTATCCCACCCTACGCGCCGAAAGGCGTGGCGCTTAGAATGGGGCACCCAAAGCTTGCTGCCGGGACGGAAAAGCCTTCGCCTGCGGCTGAAGTCGTGCGCTTTCACAAAACCAGGACCTTTTTTTCGCGAACTTCAGACTCAGGACACTAGGGCCTGTTAACAGGCCCTAGTAGATACGGAAGTTGACTTCGATGTTTACTTCGACCGGCACGGGTTTGCCTTGGAGAGTGGCGGGCTTGAACTTGTACTGCTTAACAGCCTCCATGGCTTTTTCATCCAGTCCCATTCCGAGATGGCGCACGACCTGGATCCGCTGCGGATTGCCCTGTGCATCGACGACGAGCGAAACCACGCAAACACCCTGGTATTTGGCGCGCCGAGCCTCGTCTGAAAACTCGGGGTCTGGAGCAAAGATAAGTTGCGGGGCAGCGACACCGCCGCCAACGTGGTAGAGTCCACCACCGTAGCCGCCGCCTTCACCAGGACCGTATCCATTGCCTTTTCCAGATCCGATTCCGCCGCCGCGGCCCGAACCCATGCCGCCCAACTCACCTGTGCCATTGGAGTCAGGGCCCACGACGCTCGTCCGTGGATCTCCCAAATTAGGCATGTTGTTGTTTGCTATCTGGATGTTCTTAGGCATCATGATCGCCGGCTCCTGGGTGAGCTTAGGGTGATCATTTTTGATGACCATGGGGGGAACGATGGGCTGTTGCTCGAACTTGGGCAGCTTTCCCTTCGGAGTTTGGAGAACATCGTGCGATCCGCCGCCACCACCGCCACCCATTTTGGGGCCAGCCGGGGCAATCGGCATGAACTGATTGACGTCGACGTTCGTCACTTGCATTTTAGGTTTCGCTTTGAGCTTGGCTCTGCCGAGCAGGAAAAGCGCAATGATCAGACCAATGATGAGGACGTGAATGCCGACGGAGATTGCGGAAGAAGCAGGGCTTCGCTTTACAGCCATCGGGTCTTTGACCGCGATGGGAGTAGAGGTCAGTTCAAGTGGAGGCAACTTCTTCGGATACAGAAGGTCGTAGATGCTCGCAGCGAGCGTCTTCCACGCCGGCTCGTACTCGACTCCCTGAAGGAAGGTCGGCTCGATCGGCTTATCCTCTGGGTCCACCTTGGGCGGTAACAAAGCCTGATTCGCCATAAGCGCGTGTATAAAAGGGTATCAGCCCAGAACCCTTTTCGTGTGTCTCCATTCTCGACGACTGGCATGCTAACTGTCTTCCGTCGCCCTCAGGCCCCAGCCGCGAGAAGTATCGCGCAAAAAGACCCACTGGTAGCCATTAGACTACGTTTTTTCGCGCAACGTAAGTCCATTTGTACATTTTTTTGGACGCATTCTACGAAAAATGGGTGCCCTGTTGAAAAATCAATTGATGCCAAAACCAATCTGCAAGGAACGCTCAGTCTCGCCGCGTGCCATGGAAATCCAGTCGAAGGCTCGCCACTTCTTGCTCCGCGTAAAACGTGGCTGAACTAAGAAGTGACGAATTTTACTCACAAGCGATTGCCCAAAGCAAGCTGAGCTGGATAGACGAAGAGCTTGCTTTGATTGCCGGGCCTGCATCCGCCGGCGATCGGTCAACGATAGTCCGGCAACGATACAATGAAGGTTTGACCTGTTCTTCTGGAGAGATAATGCCGGCCGTGTCCGAACTTAAGGCGACTCTTGCCCTTCCGCAGACGGATTTTCCGATGAAGGCGAATCTTCCACAAAATGAGCCAAAGCGGCTGAAGCAATGGAGTCAGCAAGACCTTTATCGGCAAATCCGCGCCGTCCGGCGTGGAGCCCCCAGGTATCTGCTGCACGATGGACCTCCCTATGCGAATGGCCCCTTGCACCTGGGACACGCGCTCAACAAATGTCTCAAGGATTTCGTCGTGAAATCCAAGACAATGGCCGGGTTTGACGCTCCCTATGTCCCCGGATGGGATTGCCACGGACTGCCGATCGAGATCAAGGTCGACGAGCAACTCGGTCTGAAGAAACTGGAGATGGAGCCGATCGCCGTCCGTCGAGCCTGCCGCAAATACGCTCAAAAATACTTGGATCTGCAGCGGTCGCAGTTTGAGCGTCTGGGCGTTTTCGGGCGGTGGGCGCAGCCGTACTCCACAATGTCGCGGGAATACGAGTCGAAAATTGTTGAAACGCTTTTTCAGTTCCTGGAAAAGGGCTTCGTCTACAAAGGGCTCAAGCCGGTCTACTGGTGCATTCACGATCGCACAGCTCTGGCTGAAGCCGAGGTTGAGTACGACATGCATACCAGCCCGAGCGTCTATGTGCGCTACTGGCTGACGAGCGATCCAGGCGCAATCGACATGAACCTCCTAGGCAAAAAGGTTGCGACCATCATCTGGACGACAACCCCATGGACACTGCCCGCCTCGCTCGCGGTGGCGTTCCATCCGGAGCTTGAGTACGTCGCACTCGAGCACGAGGGAGTTGTCTACATCGTTGCCGAGGCCTTGGCCGAAGCAACCCAGAAAGCCTGCCATCTCGAGGGCGCGGTCGAAGTCGCGCGCTTCCCAGGGATTCGCATGGACCGGGCGACTTTCGAGCATCCATTCCTTGATCGTTCCGTCCTCGGCGTTCTTGCTGATTACGTCACAACCGAGCAGGGCACCGGTGCGGTCCACACAGCGCCAGCGCACGGGGCAGACGACTTCTACACTGGAGCGCGGTACGGCCTTAACCAGAGGGGCACTGTCGATGACGCGGGCAGGATGCATGGCCGGCCGGAGTATGAGGGTCTTACTGTCTTTGAAGCCAATGAACCGATCATCAAGCTGCTCGCCGAGCGCGGCGCCCTGGTAGCAAGGGAAAGCATCCATCACTCGTATCCGCACTGTTGGCGCTGCCACAATCCGATCATCTTTCGTGCGACGGAGCAATGGTTCATCGGGATGGAGACCCCGACCGCGAATCCCGACGGAGCAGAGATCTCCTTCCGTCAAAGGGCGCTCGACCAGATCCATCACGTTCGGTGGGACCCGAAGTGGGGCGAGGAACGGATCGCCAATATGGTGGCGTCTCGTCCCGACTGGTGCATCTCCCGCCAACGGATTTGGGGTGTGCCTATCGCGGTCTTTCTCTGCCGTGAATGCCATCAGCCGCTGAACGACCCCGCTGTCCATCGACGAGTGGTGGACCTGTTCGCGACGGAGGGCGCAGACGCCTGGTACGTGCGCAGCGACAATGAGATTCTGCCTGCGAACGCCAAGTGTCCATCGTGCGGAGCCGAAGGCAATCCCGCGGATGTATTCGAGAAGGAGATGGACATTCTAGACGTGTGGTTCGAGAGCGGCGCCAGCCAAGCGGCCGTTCTCGGCGCCGATCCGGAGCTCTCCTGGCCTGCGGATCTCTATCTTGAAGGTGGCGATCAGCATCGCGGCTGGTTCCAGTCTTCCCTGCTGTGTGCCGTTGGGGTGCGCGGCGCTGCGCCGTATCGTATGGCTGTAACCTGCGGCTGGACACTTGACGAGCAGGGGCGCGCCATGTCGAAGAGCCTCGGCAATGGCGTAGACCCGATCGACATCGCGGATCGAATGGGCGCAGAGATCGTCCGTCTGTGGGTAGCCTCGGTAGACTTTCGCGAGGATATGGCGGCCAGCGAAAACCTGATGCAACGCGTTGCGGAGAACTATCGCAAGCTACGCAATACCTTCCGGTATTTGCTCGGAAATCTGAACGGCTTCCAGCCCGAACGCGACGCTATTGCCTGGGAGCAGCTGCGCCCGCTCGATAAGTACATGCTCGTGCGGACTCGCGAGGTCGTGGAAAAGGTATTGCGTTGGTATGAGGAATTTGAGTTTCACCGTGTCTATCACGCGCTGAACGAATTTGCCGCTGCCGACTTGAGCGCGTTCTATATGGATGTCATTAAGGACAGGCTGTACACCTTCGCACCTCAGAGTTTGGCGCGCTGCTCCGCGCAAACCGTACTGTGGACAGTTGCGGAAGCTCTGGTACGCCTGGTGGCACCTCTGGTCAGCTTCACGGCGGACGAGGTTTGGCAGCATCTGCCAGTAACCGCAAACCGCGGTGGCAGCGTACATCTCGAGCTCTTCCCTGCACCGGAAAGCATCGCCCCGCGTGTCGATCCAGCTTGGATCGGCGAATGGACACAACTCTTGGCAATCCGCGATGAAGCGCTCAAGAGTTTGGAAGAAGCCCGGCAATCCAAGCGGATCGGCAAAGCTCTCGACGCCAAAATGCGGCTCGATGCTCCTCCTGCTCAACTTGCGCTTCTCGAGAAGTACAAGGACACATTGAAGGAGATTCTCAACGTCTCGCAGGTCGAGCTCGGACCGTCCACAGGGTTTCAAGCAATCACGCTCCCTGCGGACGGAGCAAAGTGCGAACGCTGCTGGAATTATTCCATCCACATCGGAGAGGACCCGCGCTGGCCGACTGTTTGCGAGCGCTGCGCTCCCGCACTGAGCGAGATGGGATTCCCTCCTCAGCAGGACTGAGTCCAAAACATGAATTCGTCAACCATTCCCGAGAAAACACTCCGGCCGGAAGCGATACCCCCGGCTGGACTCGACCGGCGCTTTTTGCTTTTGCTTCTTTCTGTCGCCATTATCGCGCTGGATCGCCTGACAAAATGGCTGGTCGAGACGCGTGTCGAGCTGGGCGACACAATTACCGTCATTCCGCGCGTCTTCCGCATCAGCCATGTGGAGAACCAAGGCGCAGCGTTCAGCCTATTTAACGACTCGAGCTCGCCGGCGCGTGTGCGCTGGATGCTGTTGGCCTTTTCCATTCTTGCCGCCGTGATTGTTCTTTTTTTTCTTTTCAAATTGGGGCGAAGATTCGGAGCGACGAGCCTTGGCTTAGCACTGATTCTGGGCGGAGCGTTGGGCAACGCCTATGATCGCTGGCGCTTTGGCTATGTTGTGGACTTCCTGGAAGTGCACATCATCCACTATCATTGGCCGGACTTTAACGTGGCCGACTCAGCGATCGTGGTAGGAGGGATACTGCTCTTACTGGACGCGATGAGAGGGAGCTAAAGCAGCGAGTCGGCGAGTCAGCTAAGACGCGGCCGGCTTACGTCTTCACAGTGTCTTCAGATATTCTTTCGCTCGTTCCAACTCTGGAAAGAGGCGTTCTTCGGATTGAAACTCACGGGGATGCACACAGCGACGCCCGCCACGAACCTTTACTGGGTGCTTGAGGTGCAGCATCTCGTGATAGAGGAGGTACTCCACCGCGTATCGGGGAGTGTTCTTGCGATCGAATACGCGGCTGACCACAATCGTGTTGTGTGCCGGGTCGTAGTGTCCGAGGCTGCGTTTCGCGACGTGCCCGCTCCACGTGAGCAGAGGCCGGCCAAGCAATCCATGAAAGAACCGCTGGTTGAGCGATTCGAAAATCTCTTCAAGATCGTAATGCAGTCCCTTTGGCCCCAACATCCTCTTACGGCCGCGTGCCTGCCGGATGAGCTCGGTCTGCCGAATCACTGCTTCACTTGAGGTAAACCGCCGGTAACGCGTTGTGTGCACCGGGTCCAGCGGTTTGCGGTAGAGCTTCGCGAGCAGAATATGCGCGATCGCGCGCAAAACGCCCTCAGGTGCTCCCTCCAGGAGGTCCGAGAGGTGAACGTGCATGCGACCTTGCCTTAAGCGAATTGTTGTATTGAGGCTGGTAAATCGGCGGAAGCGAATTTCCAGCGAGGGTATCGGCGCGCGGGGACGAAGGCCGCGATATTCTTCCTCAAACAGGCGCTCGATTTCGGCATTCACCGTCTTACAGGCTACCAGAGCAGAGACCAACCGAAAATGCTCTCGAGATACGGAAAAGGCGGCAGGAAACAAAATAGAAAACAGCAAAAGAAACCGACAATGCACTCGAACGGAGAAAGACAGCCGGAATGAACAGTTCTATCCAAATCAGTGCCCGCGATGTTCTGCTCATCGTCGATGTCCAGAATGACTTTTGTCCGGGAGGCGCATTAGCGGTTCCACAGGGAGACGAAGTGGTGCCCGTGGTCAACCGTCTTGCGGCACGATTTTCCAACGTGATCCTCACTCAGGATTGGCACCCCGCCGGCCACCTCTCGTTCGCCTCCACCCATCCAGGCAAGAAGCCCTTCGAGAGAATCCGGCTCAATCATGACGAACAGATCCTGTGGCCCGACCACTGTGTACAAGACACACATGGAGCAGCCTTTCACAAGGCGCTTCACGCGCCGCACGCCCAGTTGATTCTGCGAAAGGGTTTCCGGCCCGACATCGATTCCTATTCCGCGTTTCGTGAGAACGACCGCACGACACGGACAGGCCTCGCCGCCTGCCTTGTCGAACGTGGCTTCGAGCGTGTGTTTTTAGCCGGCTTGGCATACGAATACTGCGTACGTGTTTCCGCAGTGGATGCAGTTTCGTCAGGTTTCCGTGCGTTGGTGATCGAGGATGCGTGCCGGGGTTTCGGGAGGGATGGAGCATTTGAAGAGACGCGACGAGAATTCGCGCGAACCGGAGTGGTCCATCTCAAAAGCGCAGATTTCTTCTGATCAAACAATGATTGGCGGGGCTTCTATTGCGTTTTCACAATTACTGTGACCTGGCCAGAGTTGGTTATGTGCAGCTTTTCTTGATGAAAAGCCGCGTTCGGACTCCAATTCCTGGACTAAACCAATTGTGAAAACGCCTTAAAGGCCACCGGTCTTAGCTTTTTTTTCTTTTTGCTTCGCGAAGTATTGATTCTGTTCGTCGAGCAATTTCTGGGCATCCTCGTGCAGGGTTTGGCTGGCCTCAAGGGCCGTCTTGCGGCCAAAATCATATTCCGGATTCGGCGGCGGCTGGTTCAACACATCCGGCCATTTCTCGCTTTTCTCCACAATCAGCTTGAGCGCTTTCCGCAGGTCTTCGTGTTGCTCGTCGAATGAGCTCATATTGTCCTGGAGCTCATCGACGAGCTGGGTAAATTCCTGGTAGAGCTTGTGAATTCCCGCATCTTTATTTTGCGCGTGGCGATTTGTTTTGAGCTGCTGCAGCTCCTGCACGCGCTCGTCGATGTATCCAAGGTAGAGTTTGAGCTTTTCAGCTGGCTGGTCGTCAGCCTCACGCAGATCCTCAGTTTGGCGGTCGGTCAAAATGTCCTTCTGTCGCTGACCGGAATAGCCCGAAGCTGGAGGAACAAGCAGGCAGAGTGCGAGGAAAATGGAAAATCCGCTGAGCAAATGAATGATCGTGTGGAGATTTATAGCGGTTGTGGTTTTGCTCGGCAGGCCCATAAGTTCAAGTCAATCGATGTCTCTCCTGGAGAGCAACACCCGCCCTTCTGGTGACGGCAGCAAAGAACAGCAAAGCCAGATATGAGGAAAGTTATAGTCCTGGCTTCTACTTTCTGAACACCTGCATCATGAGCTGCGACTGGACCTGATCCAATTGCTTCAGCGTCGCCCGCAATGCTTCCCTGTCCTCGTAAGAGGCCGAACTCAGCAGGTCCTTCAACCGAAACGAAGTATGTTGCATCAGCAGTTCGGCGTTTTTCAGCTTCTTGCTGTCCATGGCGATTCCGGCACGAATCTTTTCCGCGTACCGCTGCACCAGGCTAAGTGTTGCGGATGCTTTTCCCGTATCTCCCGAGCCATACTGGCGACCAGCCAAGTCGGTCATCTGACTGACGAGTTCAGCGTAAAGGAAGCACTGATCTTTGGGTTGAGCCTGATCCGCTTTGGCCTGAAGAACTGCCAGCGCGTTTGCATCGGGAACATTGTCGTCCATCTCTGATGCGAAGGCACAGAGAGGGACCGCTGACAGGATAGAGAGGACGAAGAAAGTGGCCGCGAACCGCATCTCATGCCCCTTTGAGACTTGACGGTACGTCCTACTACGGGCCCGTTAATGCACCTTATTCAGGGTAGCAAGCCGTTGCTTTGCCTGCCACTCCTGGTCTGGGAATTTTCCTCCTGCTTCTTGGAGGAACCTTTTATAGTAATCTACTGCGGCTTTCGTTTGGTGGAGATTATCGTAGGAAGTAGCACGGAGGAAGTAAGTCCCTGGAGTTTCGGGCAGATATTTTGCTCTCATTGAAAGAGCTTGCAGCGCTATGGAGTACTGCGCGGACTGCGAAGCGGCGAATGCCAGAGCGGCCCAAGCGTCCCCGTCCTCCGGCTTGAGCTTCACAGCCTTCTCAAGCACCTCCTGAGCTTCCGGATAACGCTTTTGGCGGATCATGTTCTGGCCCTGGCCGGTAAGTATCTCCTCGTCTTCAGGGTGTTTTTGGGCCATTTCCGCGTAGATGGGAGCAGCTTTTTCCGGGTGGCCAGCCTGAGAATATGCGTCGGCCAGCATCCGGTCGACAGCGGGATTGTCCGGCTCGAGACCCCGTAGCTTCTCGAGAACGGGTAGCGCTTCGGGGTCTTTCCTCTCGGCAATCAGCGTTGTGGCAAGCTGGGCGTTGAGTGAGGGATCATCCGGGTCACGCCCTAAGGCAGTCTTGAGTAGAGGCTCGGCGTCCTCGTACTTTTGCTGTTTAAGGAGCAGATGCACCAGTCCCGAGGTCGCCTGGGTGGCTATCCCAGACTGAGGTTTCTGGTTCAGGAGGCGCCGGTAAGCGGCCTCTGCCGTTTCGCCATCGTCGCTCGCCTCGGCAATCCGGGCCGTGAGCAATAGATCCTCGGGGGTTTCGGGGCTGAGCCGGAGAGCGGAGAGCAGCGATTGTCTAGCCACCTCCGGATCGCGTGTACGGTCCAGCTCTGCCAATGCCCGGAAAGCCTGCGCTTGGGCGTTGGGGTTAGGGGCAGAGGGCGAAAGCAACGTCGCGACTTGAATCTGCTCCCGAGCCTCGTCGTGCTTGTTCTGACCCGCGAGCGCGAGGCCGAGGGCAAGCCGCGCCTCAAACTGCTTCGGATCCGATGCGACCGCCTTGCGATAGTCTGCGATCGCGGCATCGTCACGTTGGGCCGCTTGTTCGAGATAGCCGAGGTCGAATAGGCCGCGAGCATCATTCGGGTGCTCATTCAAATATTTCTCAACGAGCGGTCTTGCGCCGGTAAAGTCTCGCTGCTCGATCTTGCCTTCTGCCTCCATCAATCCAGAAGGTACGGTTACGGCTTGCTGCTGGCCCGGTGCTGCAGGCCGAACGGGAGCGTCCGGCTGCTGCGTTCCAGGAGGCAGTTGGCTTTGGGAGTAGCCGTGCGCCGCTGCAAGCAAAACAGCCCCAATGATCGCCCTAAGATACTTCTTCATTCACGTTTCCGAGTTGTTCATTCTTGCAGGCGATCGCCAGCCAAACCTACGCCTCTATCTCTTGCTCTTGCGGCTCTTGCTCTTGCGGGGTCAGGACGCGAGAGAGCCAGATTCCCGTCTGAGATTCCGAGGTTTGAGCCACGTCCTCGGGGGTGCCGGTCGCCACGATTCGCCCACCTGCAGCTCCACCCTCCGGTCCCAAATCGATCACCCAATCGGCGGACTTAATGACGTCGAGATTATGCTCGATCACGACGACCGAACCGCCCGCATCGATCAATCGCCTGAAGGTCGCCAAGAGCTTGCCCACGTCGTCAAAATGTAAGCCCGTCGTAGGCTCGTCCAGGATGTATAGCACGCGGCTCCGAGCCTTCTTCGTAGCTGCCCCCGCGGGGCGCCCGGCTGTTCGGCCATTCGAGAGGTGGGCGGCGAGTTTCACGCGCTGCGCCTCGCCGCCGGAGAGCGTGGTCGCTGATTGGCCCAATCGCACGTATCCCAATCCGACTTCATCGAGAACCGACAGTTTCTCGACAATTTTGGGCTGTCCAGCGAAGAAGCGCAACGCCTCCTTCACCGTAAGGTTGAGCACATCATGGATATTCTTGCCGCGGTACTTTACCTCAAGAACACTTGCTTTGTACCTCGTTCCATTGCACTCTTCGCAAGGCAGCTCGACGTCGGCCAAGAACTGCATCTCGACGGAAACCGTGCCATCTCCTTCGCAGACATCGCATCGCCCTCCCGGAACGTTGAAGGAAAAGTGTCCGGCCGCGTACCCGCGGCGTTGCGCCTCCGGCTGTGCTGAAAAAAGCTCCCGGATACTATCGAAAGCCTTGATATAGGTGACTGGATTGGAGCGTGGCGTACGCCCGATCGGAGACTGATCCACGAGAACGATATCGTTCAATCGCTCCACCCCTTTGATTTCCTTGTAGACCGCCGTCGGATCGCCACCCTCATTCTTGCCCAAAGCGTGGGCTACGGCACGATACAGGACTTCGTGCACCAACGTCGATTTGCCTGATCCAGAAACTCCAGTAATTGCGACGAGCATTCCCAACGGCACCTCGACATCGAGCCCGCACAGATTATGGACGCGCGCTCCACGCAAGATCAGCTTTTCCTTCGAGGGCTCGCGCCTGCGACTGGGAATGGGAATCGTGAGCTGGCCGCTCAAGTAGCGGCCTGTCAGCGACTCCGGATTTCTTTCGACATCCGGCACGGTTCCTGCCGCGAGTACCCGGCCACCTAACTCTCCAGCACCGGGGCCGAGGTCGACCAGCCAATCGGCCGAGCGGATCACGTCCGGGTCGTGCTCAACCACCAGAATTGTATTTCCCAGATCCCGGAGTTCCTCGAGGATGCGAATAAGCTTGTTCGTATCGCGTGGGTGAAGACCGATCGAAGGCTCGTCGAGAACGTAGAGCGCGCCGACCAGACGGGAGCCGAGCGAAGTGGCAAGCTGAATCCGCTGCGACTCGCCGCCGGAGAGAGTAGAGGCCAGCCGGTCGAGCGAGATATAGTCGAGCCCCACAGCTTCGAGAAATTGTAACCGCTGCTGTATCTCGGTCAAGATACCGCCCGCAATCTCCTCCTGTTGCCGGCTGAGCGTAAGCCCGCTGAAGAACCGGCTCGCGGCGGCAATGGTCAGCGACGAAGCTTCGCAGATATTTTTTCCCGAGATGCGAACGGCTCGGGCCTCTGCGCGGAGGCGCGCCCCGTGGCACTCGGGACACCGGGCGTACCCTCGGTACTTGCTCAGCATCACGCGGACGTGGAGCTTATATTTCTTACGGTCCAGAGCAGCAAAAAACCCGTAGACCCCAATGAACGATCCCCGGCCGTTCAGCACGGTCTCCTGCTGCTCCGCAGTCAGTTCGTTCCAGGGGACATCGAGCGGAAGGTTGTACTGACGCGCTGCCTTTCTCAGCTCCGATTGATAGGAACGGTATTTGGGACGTGTCCACGGATCGATCGCGCCGCCATCCAACGTCTTCCGTTTGTCAGGAATGATGAGGTCTATGTCGAAGTCGACAGTATTGCCGAATCCCTGACAACGCGGACACGCGCCGTATGGGTTATTGAACGAGAACAGACTCGGTTCGGGCTCGCGGTAGATTCGGTGACAGCGTTTACATTCGAAGGCCTGCGAGAATCGCAACCGCGTGCGCTCGCCATTCTCCTCGCGCGGAACGATTTCAAAGACGATTTCCCCGGACTCGCGATAGCCGATCTCGACAGCATCCACGATGCGTGCCCTGCTCTCCAGGCTCACGGAGAGGCGATCGACCATAGCAAAGACCGGCTGCGAAAAATCCAACTCGAGCAACGACTCGGGTGTCGAGAATTCGACGATTTTTCCGGCTTGATACAACCGGTTGAAGCCCCGCTTTCGCAGTTCCGCCAACCGCTCCTTTACAAAGTCACTTACGACCAGATCCGCACCCGGGCGGCTCGAAGCGGATTTCTTTTGGGAAGATTTTGTCTTTTTGCGTTTCTTCTCCGGTTCCTCTTCCACCGTGGCGGACGGCGTTTCCACGTGCGGCTGGATAGGAAATAAAGCGTACAGCCGAGTCTCGTCACCGAGGGCTAAAATCGCTGCCGCGATTTCATCCACGGAGTCCCGCTTGACGACCCCGCCGCAGACAACACAGTGGACCGTTCCGCAGCGTGCGTACAAGAGCCGCATGTAGTCGTAGATCTCGGTTGCCGTAGCAACGGTCGAGCGTGGATTGCGCGTGGAATTCTTCTGCTTGATGGCAACGGCCGGCGCCAGACCGTCGATCCATTCGACATCGGGTTTCTCCATCCGCTCGAGAAACTGGCGGGCGTAAGCCGACAGTGATTCGACGTAACGCCTCTGGCCTTCGGCGTAGATCGTGTCAAAGGCGAGCGAAGATTTCCCAGAACCTGAAACACCGGAAAAAACCGTGAGCTTGCCATGAGGCAAGTCGCAGTCGATGTTTTTCAGATTGTGCGTTTTGGCGCCACGAATGATGATCTGATCGCCCAATTCCGCCCCTGCGTGACTCTTATTATATTGAGCGCGGGAGTGACCGCCGGGCGAAGTTCGTGGTCGCACAATAAAGCGGGCAAAGCCCGAAGGGCCACAAGACTGGTATTGGGGGGCCGGCTCTCGCCCGGCATCGGTGGACGCTTTCTCGCTAGGGGCTTATCCGGTTATCTCGCCGTGCACCGGATCGGCGGAGGATCGAATCTCGGTTTCGAAACCGGCTTTGATGCGCTCCAGAACTTCCAATGGATTGCGGTTCTCTGTTTTCTCGAAAGCATTCGCGATGTGCCGGGCCAGGTCTGCCAGCATCACCCCCCAGGCTGTCGGATCTTCCCACACTCCCACCCGCAGGCTAATGTGTTGATCGTGATGTGCGACCCACACGCGAAGAAGTTCAAAGGATTTAGCGTCTGTTTTTGCAGGTTCGGGGACACGGAGTTGATCAGATTGTGCCATGCTTCTCCTATTTCGCTAGCCACCGGGTTCAACGATCACTCGCGGCGTTTTGTGTGTGGAAGATGCCTGCATATGCCGGCGGGCCCACAGAAGGAGGAGAATTCCCGCAAAGATCGATCCGAGGCTGGCAACTTGCGCGTTGCTCATGCCCCAATAGATGCGCGGATTGATGCGGATGAACTCGACCATGAAACGGGCAAGCCCGCTCAAAATCAGATACTCTGCTGTGATCTGGCCGATGGGGGACTCCTGAGAGCCATCCCGCGGGCCGCCACGCCGCCAAAGAAACCACGCGATCAGGAGCGCCATCAGCAGCTCATAAATTGGCGTCGGATGCACCCGTTGGGTGGTGGGGACGAGTCCATTGGGGAAACTCATTCCCCAGGGAAGCCGTGTCGGTATACCGTAGTCGCCATCTCCGGAAATGAGGCAGCCCAGGCGCCCGACGCCGTACCCGACAGCGGCCGCCGGGGAGGCGAGGTCGAGCATCGCCAGCCCACCGATCTTGGCTGCTTTGCCTTGCCAGAAGAGAACCGCAATCCCGGCTACGAGGCCCCCAAACCAGGCAAAGCCGGCACGGTCGAAGAGAACATCGGCCGGATTGTGAAAGAGCAGCGCCGGTTCTTCCAAAACATGCCAAAGTTTGGCGCCAGCCACGCCGAGAACCGTCACATACGCAACGACGGCAACCGCGTCAGTCGCGAGGCCGTGACGCCGAAAGTTCCTATGAAGCACCCAGCAGGCGCAAACCGCCGCGAGCCAGAGGCACAGACCGAAAGTGCCAACAGAGAAATGACTACCGATATGAATGAAGGGGTACATATAGACGTCTGTCATTAGAGTATAGCTGCGCGCTCCGGCCTCAAGCATTTAGACCGCGGCGTCTCTCCTGCCCCACGGTCCGGCGAGCGAAATCGAAGTCACTGAATCCAAGTCACGGGATATGCTTAGAGAATGGTTACAGCAAGCACCAAAGCAGAACTTCAAGTGCTGATTAGCCGTCAACAGATCTCCGATCGAGTAGCTGACATTGGCGCTGAAATCAGCCGCGACTTCGCCGGGGAGAGCGTCATCTTAATAGGGGTTTTAAAGGGCGCAGCTATCTTTCTCTCTGACCTCTCACGCAACATCTCAATCGATGCGACGTTCGATTTTATCGCTGTTTCCAGTTACGGCAAGGGCCTCAAGACCACCGGTGCGGTCAAGCTTCTCAAGGATGCCGACACTCCGATTGGGGGGAAAAATGTCATCCTCGTAGAAGACATCCTGGATACCGGGTTGACACTCTTATTTCTGCGAAAGCTGCTTGAGCAGCATGATCCCAAGAGTCTGAAAATAGCGACGCTCCTGGACAAGCCGACGCGGAGATTGGAGCAGATCGAAGCGGACTACGTGGGGTTTCGAATACCCAATCAGTTCGTCATCGGCTACGGAATGGATTACGCCGAGCGCTTCCGCAACCTTCCCGATATCTGTGTGCTTCCCCCCAATCACCCGGAGTAAATTTCAACTGTGGTGAGTTCTTCAAAGTCTTTTTCCAGGAAGTAATCCTATGTCAGTGAAAACCGTTACTCCCGAGGTCGAGTGGAACTCCGGAACGTTTGACTCCACGGAGTTCGTTCATAAAATTTTCGCTGATCGTCGCACTCTGGCGTCGGTCTTCGACCACACCTTGCTGAAACCTGAGGCAACCCGTGATCAGGTTGTGAGGATATGTGAGGAGGCCGGGGAATTTCGCTTCGCCTGCGCCATGGTCAACCCTGGCTGGGTCTCGTTGGCCCACTCGGTACTGGCGGGCAGCGGCGTGCCTGTTGGCGTGACGATCGGTTTCCCCTTGGGAGCCGGCCTGACGACCACCAAGCGAGAGGAATCGGCCGCTGTCCTCAGGCTCGGCGCGAGAGAGTTGGATATGGTCATCAACATCGGCCAGTTGAAATCGGGTATGAATACCCAAGTCCAGCAAGACATTCGTGCGGTGGTCCAGGTCGCACATGAAGCCGGAGCGCTGGTCAAGGTGATTCTGGAAACATGTCTGTTGAATGTTGAAGAGAAACTACGCGCCGCCGAACTGGTCATTGCCGCAGGAGCGGATTTCCTCAAGACCAGTACCGGTTTCTCAACTGGTGGTGCGACGGTTACCGATGTGGCATTGCTGCGCGGCGTCGCCGGAAGTCGATGCGGAGTAAAGGCTTCGGGCGGTATCCGGACCCTGGCCGACGCGCGTGAGATGCTCGAGGCTGGTGCTAACCGCATCGGCGCCAGCGCCAGCGTAGCCATCGTGAACGAACTGGGCGACTGAAGAATCTCCCCTTTGAGCTTGAGTGTTGCGGGAATGAGCACGCGGTGTGTCGTGCTCTCGCCCTGGTCCGCTATCATGACAGCGGTCCCCCTTTATGAGCTCTGCCGAACAACCAGACGAGATCAAGAGCGACATCAAGCCCGCGGAGGCTGTTACGGCGGACTCTTTTGAGGGGGACTATCGGCCAACCTCCGAGACGGCTCCTCCGGTCCGGGTGCGGGTTGATCCGTTGCAAACCGAATTCCTGATTCGTCTCGCTAACGCGTTGAATACCACGCTCGACCTGCAGACGCTCTTACATCGCACAGCGGAGTTGGTCCGGGCGGTAATTGACTATAAGATCTTCGCGATTTTGCTTCTGAATGAGCGCACCAACGATCTGCGGATGCGTTTTCAGATCGGGCACACGCCCGAAGTCGAACGGTTGAGAATTCGCTTGGGCAAAGGGCTGGTGGGCCGGGCGGCGCAACTTCGGGAATCCATTCTTCTGGATGATGTGCGGACCTCACCCTACTACATCAGCGCCAATCCCGACGTGCGATCCGAGCTGACGGTGCCCCTGATCGTCAAGAACCGCGTGATCGGCGTGATCGACATTCAAGCTGAGCAACTTGGATATTTCCAGCAGGAACATCGGTATTTGCTTGAGCTCACGGCCTCGCGCGTCGCACAGGCGATCGAAAATGCCCGGCTGTATTCGAGGGTCGCGCGCCAGGCACAGACACTGACAGTCCTCAACGAAATCGCCCGCGAGGTTTCGTCCATCCTGGATCTGGATCCCCTGTTAGAGAGGATTGCGCAACTGCTGCGCCGCCTAATCGACTACCAGATGTTCAGTATTCTACTGCTCAACGAACGTGAACAGGTGCTGGAGACACAATATGGCGTTCGATTCGGACACACAGTGATGCCGGCAGGCAAAATCCCATTGAACAGGGGGCTGGTGGGGGCGGCGGTCCGGGAGCGAAGGCTTATTCATGCCGGAGATGTGCGCAAAGATCCCCGGTACGTGATGGTCAACCCGGAAACCCGCTCGGAAATGGCTGTGCCGTTGATTTACAAGAGCAATGTGATCGGCGTGCTCGATCTTGAGCACACCCGCGTGAACTATTTCAACGAAGACCATGAGCGCACCCTGGTCACGCTCGCTTCGCAGATAGCGATCGCAATTGAAAATGCCCGGCTCTATCAACGGGTGGTCGAGCAGGAACACCGGTTGGAGCAGGATCTCGCCATGGCACGCGAGGTGCAACTCAGACTCCTTCCGCCTAAGGTACCGCGGCAAAAACAAGCCAGCTTCGCTACAAAATTCCTGCCTGCGCGTACCATTGGTGGCGACCTCTACGATTTCCTGCGCTATGACCGGCAGACAACGGCGATCGCTATGGGCGATGTAAGCGGGAAGGCTGCCCCGGCGGCCCTGTTCGGCGCGCTGACCAGCGGCATTATGCGCGCTGCGGCAAGTCAACGACCGACGCCCGCCGAAATGCTCAAGGTGCTGAATGAATCCTTACACGAACGCAGAGTGGATTCTCAATATGTGACCATGGTCTACGCTGTGTGGAACGACGGCGAGCGGACTCTGCAGATCGCCAATGCCGGTTCGGTGCAGCCCCTTCTCTGCCGTGCGGGGGAGATCGAACCGATCCTCGCAGAAGGATTTCCACTGGGACTCTTCAAGGACATCACGTATGAGGAGTTCACATTGTCCCTGCAGCCGGGCGACGCAGTTGTATTCTTCAGCGACGGCATCGCCGATGCTTTGAACGAGAAACAGGAACTCTATGGTGAGGAGCGGCTGATCGAAGTGGTGCGGCAGCGGCTGCAGCAGCCGGCCCAAGAGATCGTAGATGCGATTTTCCACGAGGTCTCGCTCTTCCAAAGCGGAACCGAACGGTTCGATGACGAGACGGTCGTCCTTCTGAAGGTTCTCTGATCCGTCATCTCTCCGCGTTACCATAAAGACAAACGAGAATTCTTTACGACCGGAGCAAGCGATTGACCCTCTGTACGGTTTCGGAACGGACGATCCGTCCGGCGCGCAACATTATCGGCAGTCTACGGCTGCCCGGCGACAAAAGCATCTCTCATCGCTATGCCTTGCTGGGCGCTTTGGCCGAAGGTGTGACGCGCTTGCATAACTTTTCAACCGGCGCGGATTGCGCCAGCAGCTTGGAATGTGCCCGTCAATTGGGCGCCAGCGTCACCAGGTCGGCAGAAGTCGTGGAGATTACAGGTGGCGCGGGCACACTGAAATCTCCGGGAACGTCTCTCGATTGCGGAAACTCCGGATCGGCGATGCGAATGTTGTCAGGTCTGCTAGCGCCGCAATCTGGTGAGTTCACACTTTTCGGCGACGCGTCTTTGAACCGCCGGCCCATGGAGCGGGTGAGAAAGCCTCTGATGCAAATGGGTGCTGAGATTGTTCTCACGGACGGGCACGCGCCGATGACGATCCGTGGACGTCAGCTCAAGGGCATCGCTTATGAGACGCCCGTCCCGAGTGCGCAGGTAAAAACAGCACTGCTCTTTGCGGGTCTGCAGGCGGACGGCACCACCACGGTTCGTGAGGCGGTACGAACGCGCGACCATGGCGAGCTTGCACTGCGGGCCTTCGGCGCTCAGATACAACGAACGATTGATTCCGTCGAAATCTCCGGTGGCCAAAAGCTTCATGGCATCGATGCAACGGTGCCAGGAGATCTTTCTTCCGCCGCCTTCTTTCTTTGCGCGGCGGCGCTCTTCCCGGGCTCGAGCCTTGTCCTCGATCAGCTGGGCATGAATCCGACACGGGCTGCGTTGCTCGATGTGCTGACCTCG
>DASYBJ010000605.1:0-1872 GCA_036500845.1 Acidobacteriaceae bacterium | reverse complement strand
GGCGGCGTCGACACCTATCTCCAGGTCGTCACATCCCAAACGACGGCGCTGAGTAATGAGAGAAACGACATTGACATCGAGCGCCGTCAATTGGATGCGAGCGTTCTTCTCATCAAGGCGCTCGGCGGTGACTGGAATGTTTCCAAGCTGCCTCACGTTTAGGTCCGCTAAGGGGTCTGGGGAGCCATGGAACAGTGAACCGACTTAAGGAAGGTCTGGCGACGGAGCAATTGTTACTATGGAGCAATTCTTACGATTCAGTTGCGTTTCGCAGGGATCGCAGCTCGCCGCGGGCGAAGCTTCGGGCACGGCAAACGAGTAGCGTTCGAGCATATTGATGTGGCCGTGGGCGAACGGCGAGAGCCGCGCTTCGTCCTCTGGGCGCACGGAATATCCTTCGGCGCGAAGCTGATCGAGAACCGCGTCCAGTTCCGCTGCTACGGAACTGGCACAATGCAGGAATCGCCCGGCATCTTTTTCCATTCGGCCTGATGAGGAGCTTGATTTGGGCCTGAAGGCCAGTCTGCTTTCATCACAGTACCGTTCTCTGCGGGGGCAACGAGAACGGTATGAGAACAACAAATGCCGTTATAGGCGCCGAGTTCAATCGAAACACTGCCATTCTCTTCGGCATGGACCTTTGCAAGCTCGCCATAATACTCATATGAGTAGGGGCGCTTAGGGGCATGGGGTGGACAGGGATCGGGTCCCATGGCGACAAGAGTATCTGACCACCCAGTGAACTGACCTGGGGCCTCTCCCGCGATGTGGAGGCAGGTTTGAAACCGCGTGCTCCCCGTTCGCCAAGTGCCTACAAACCACATCTTCTTTCTTTCAGTTCCAGTTCCAGTACGGGCCAGCGTTACCTCGGAATCGAATTGCTTGCGGTGAACGCGTCCCACCCACCTGTCCCCTGCGGCGCGCAACAGGTCCAAGTCGTATTCTGGGGAGTGCAACGTCAATCTCCCGCCTTCGTATCGGACGCCGCCGCCGCGCGGAGAGTCGCTGAAGTAGCCCTGTTCACCAAATTGAAGCATCGCTCCGGCTCGCTGATAGATTCCCACATCAAGATGAAGCCACGCCTGTTCGGTTCCGACCAGCGTCGTTGCATCGTCAGGTGCGGCAGTGCCCAGCATCAGATGCAGGCCAATCGCTCCGCCATGGTCATCGGGAGATTCCCACACTCCAGAGAGTTCTTCCGGATGGCTAACCGGCTTGCCAAAGTGGATGCTTCGATCCTCTGCCTGCTCTACGGAGGCGGACCATTTGGACACCGCATCCTGCGAATTCGCCACGCAGGCCATAAAGCTGCAAACGATTGCGGCCAGGGCAAGTTGTCTGGACATCTGCATGTGCTCCAAGCCTGTTACATACCGTGCTTACAGTAAATGTTCATCCCGTAGCAGTAAATAACGGATACCGTACCCGGCCTCGTCTCCAAGCTCCGGGATTCTCGCAGACTGGGGCACCCAAGATTTTTAGACCGAATCGCCGACTTTGTGACTTGCCGACTGGCCGGTTCCGCTGACCGCTTTTTAGCTGACCGCATCTTAGCTAAATTTAGAGCTGGATCCTCGAGAATAGGTACGCACCTGAAGCTAAAAAGATCCCGGCTAGTGCCACCAAGAAAGCGACATCGAGCGCAAAGCTAAAGTGCCATGCTCCGATGAGCATGCCCCGCAGCCCGTCTACTCCATACGTCAGGGGATCGATGTGTGTGATGATCGTCAACGCCTTGGGCAGGTGGGCCAATGGATAGAGAGCGCCGGAGAGGAAGAAGATTGGCATCACCAGGAAGTTCATGATCACCTGGAATCCCTGCATATCCTTGATGACAGATCCAATGTTTGTCCCCAGAGCGGCAAAGACGAT
>DASYBJ010000604.1:0-8258 GCA_036500845.1 Acidobacteriaceae bacterium | reverse complement strand
ACCAAGCAATCGGAAAAATCTGCCCCGTCCCTGCGGGTTGCGGTCAAAATCGGGCCATACTTCGTTGAAATCCTTGACTGGGGACCCGCCACAGCCTTCGGATTCCGCCTCGTCTGGCCCGATTTTCCCTCGCAACGCTGTCCGCCCTATTAGTGTTAACTGGCCCTAATGCGTTTCGATATCGTCACCATCTTTCCCGAATTGTTCACCGGCATCTTTGAGCATGGGATGGCCCGGCGGGCAATTCAGGCTGGTTTGATACAGGTGCTTCGTCACGATCTTCGGACATTTGCGCACGATCGCCATCGCACAGTGGATGACCGGCCGTTTGGCGGTGGGGAAGGAATGGTTCTGAAACCTGAACCCCTCGCGGAGGCGGTTGAGTCTTTAGGAATTCCACCGAGGCCCGAACGCCCGAGGTACCGTCAGACAGTGATTCTGCTCTCTCCTCAAGGCAGGCGATTCACTCAGAACGAAGCTCGTGAGCTCGCTCGCATGGAGCAGATTGTGCTGTTATGCGGACGGTATGAAGGTGTCGATGAGCGCGTCAACGATCTTATTGCCGACCGGGAACTCTCGATCGGGGACTATGTTCTCTCCGGCGGTGAGTTGGGCGCCGCCGTCATCGTCGATGCAGTGTTGCGCCTGCTTCCAGGTGTGCTTGGCAACGACGCTTCTTCGGAGTTTGAGAGCTTCGGGCTCGCCGACGATGCTCTTCAGACAGGGGACAAGAGCGGGCCGCGGGCCAGCCATGGAGCCGGTGGGCTCCTGGACTATCCTCACTACACGCGCCCCGCCGAATTTCGCGGCACCGCGATACCGGATGTGCTGAGCAGCGGAAATCACGAGGAAATTCGCAAATGGCGGCGCGAGAAAGCACTTGAAAAGACGCTGCGGAACCGCCCCGATCTCCTGTCCGGAGCAGAATTGACTCCGAAAGATCGGGAGTTCTTACGCAAACTCCGGGAACAGGGGGAGTAGGGGACGAGCGGGCAAGAACGAAAATTCCGTGTAAACTATAAATTCTGGCTTTGTGTGTCGGAAGAGCTCTGAATCAAACGATCGGGAACGAATTATGTCAATCCATCCAGTAATGCAACGTCTCGCGGACAAACTGCAGCGCACGGATCTTCCTTCCTTCGTGCCGGGCGACACAGTACGCGTGCAGGTCAAGATAAAAGAGGGCGATAAGGAACGTCTACAGGCGTTTGAAGGCACTGTGATCGCGCTCAAGAACGGTCCGCAGGGCAGTTTTACTGTACGTAAGATGAGCTTTGGCCAGGGCGTCGAACGCATTTTTCCCTTTAACTCGAGAGTAATCGACAAGGTCGAGAAGGTTCGATCTGCGCGTGTACGGCGCGCCAAGCTCTTCTACCTCCGCGGTCTCCGCGGCAAAGCGGCTCGCCTGAAGGAAGTCGAGCGGTCTTAGATTTTTACGGTCTGAAAGTTGCGCCTCGGAGGCCCATGTCTCCGGGGCGTTTCTGCGTCTGGCCAACGTGCTCCATCCGGCAGACCCCAGCAGCCAGAGATCCTCCAACCAAATTTCCCACTCGTATTTCGACCAGGTAATCCACACCAGGAATTTCTTGAAGGGTTTCAGGAATCGTCTACACTCGACTTTGGTCATGAAGTGTTCCTCTAAAGAACAGGTGGAAGAACCGGTAATCGAGCAACTGCTCGAAGCTGGATTAGCAGAAGAAGAGCTATCGCCGTCAACGCGCAAAATGCGCTTTCTCAGGACGCTGGTGTGCGGCACCCGTTATGAAAGAGCCGCGCGAAAGTCAGGCGCAAGCGTGATTGCCGGAGTCGATGAAGTCGGCCGCGGCGCGTTATTCGGTCCGGTCGTGGCGGCCGCTGTTGTTCTCCCGGAAAAGTGCCGGATTCCCGGGCTGCGAGACTCTAAACAATTGCTTCCCGAACAGCGCGAGAGATTCGCCGGTGTCATAGAACGGAAAGCGCTGGCGATTGCCCTCGAGGAAGTGGATTCGGAAACGATCGACCGCGTGAACATTTATCAGGCCAGCAAGATGGCAATGACCGCCGCGGTTGCGCGATTGCACCTCACGCCAGATCATTTGTTGATCGACGCGATGCGTCTCGACCTAGAGTGCGCTCAGACGAGCATCATCTATGGCGATTCCTTAAGCGTCTCGATTGCCGCCGCTTCGGTAGTGGCGAAGGTTTACCGCGACAACCGCATGTGTGAGCTGGACCAGCAGTATCCGCAGTATGGCCTGGCATCTCACAAGGGATACAGCACGCCCAGACACAAACAGGCTTTGCTTGCCCATGGTCCCACTCCACTGCACCGCAGAAGCTTTTTCCCGGTCGCGCAGGCTTGTCTACCCTGGGATTGAAGCAGCGACGCCGGCGGCCGTGGATCGAACTGCCGTGACAAGCGGCGCAGAGGAGAGGATTGAGCCGTCGATTGATGTGCATTACCGCCCATCCTGATGATGAATGCGGGGCGTTTGGCGGAACTCTGATGTTGGCAAAGGCGCGCGGGCTAGAAACCAGCGTCCTCTGTCTCACCGAAGGGAAGGCTGCATCCAATCGCGGAAATGCAAGCAACGAACAAGAGTTGGCACAGCTGCGCCGCGCGGAGTTTGCCGCCGCGCTCCGGGTTCTGGAAGTGGCGCATGGAGAGGTACTCGACTATCCTGACGGAAAGTTACCGGAGCAGAATTTCCTTGAAGTCGTTTCCAAGCTAGTTGAGCGCATGCGCCGCTTTCGCCCGCAGGTCGTTCTGACTTTTGGCGGCGATGGCGCTGTAAATCAGCATCCCGACCACACGATGGTTTCGCTTTTTACGACGGCGGCATTTCATTGGGCCGGACGGGTTAACTTTCTAACCGAGCACACCGCTCAAGGTCTTTCTCCTTACCACCCGCAGAAGCTCTATTACTCAGCGACTTCCTATCTCTTTCACGCCAGTACGGAGGAAGCACGAAATGTGGTGCTCGTTCCTGCTTCGCTTGTGATCGAACTTGGAGAGCTGACCGCCCGGAAGTTCCTCGCGTTTCAGCAACACCGGAGCCAGGCGGCTATTCTCGCCCGAGTACGCGAGTCATTTGAAGAACAGTTCGGAGTCGAGGGATACCTCCTTGCAGCTTCCCGCGGTATGCGCCAATCTCCTATCGAGAGGGACATGTTCGAAGATGTCGAGGATGAACCGTCCCCGGCCTGCTGAGAGTAAAGGCGTTGGCTTTGGCCTGATCATGACTGATGGCGATTGCCTCATACCAATTCCAATTCCCATTCCTGGCCAATCAGATCTTGGCCGAAACTATGGTGAGGCTCTTCCTTAATCAGGCGGAAGCCCGCTCTTTCGTAGATGCGGTGTGCAGCGGTAAGAATGCTTTGTGTCCAGAGGACGACCTTACGATAGGCTGCTGTCCGTGCGAACCGGATACTCTCGTTGACTAAGACATCTCCAAGGCCCATCCCGCGGGCGCATGGCTCTACGAAAAGGAGGCGGAGCTTCGCCGTCTGTGGTTGGCTGGGGTGCTTGACCAGAAAAATGTGACCCACGTTCTGACCACCCATCTCAGCAATCCAGCAACGTTCCCGGTCTGGATCGAAATTCGTAATGAATTCCTCAGTGATCTTTGCTACGAGGGCTTCGAAGGTCGCATCCCATCCGTACTGCTCCGCGTAGCCGACACTTTCTCTATAAACAATCCATCCCATATCCCCGACGCGATGCGGGCGCAGAACGTATGCGAGATGGCTGCGGTCGCGTTTCATGAGAATGTTCTCGATCTCTTGCATGCAACGAATCAGATCCATTCGACCGGCAGGAGGCAGATCACGGAAAATTGTGCGTGCCTGTTCTTCGGAAAGAGCATTGAGCTTCTTGAAGGACGACTTACCGCGCGCCGTGAGCATCAGTTCGGCATAGCGACCATCTTGTTGTGATGGCTTTTTTTTCAAAACCCCATCGTGTTCGAACTTCCCGAGCACACGACTAAGGTATCCGGGGTCAATGCCGAGCTCTTGCGCGATTTCCTTTGCTTTCGGCGTAGTGCGGGTCGCCACTTCGTAGAGGATGCGGGCTTCAGCCAGACTGTAGTTGCTGTTCAGGAGTCCTTCGTTCAGAGTTCCTATGAACCGCGTGTACATTCGGTTGAACCGGCGAAAAATGGCAATCTCGCTCGTCAAACTTGTAGCGGCTATCTCAAGCGATCCCATGCCCAACATAGTCATTTACAATAAATGACTATGTCAACTATCTGTGCGGGCCGCACAGATAGCTGGAGCTTGGACGGGCGTCCCAATTCCGCTGAACCAAGCCGAGCGGCTACATAGCGTTGTCGCGCGCCGGATCGAATGGGCGGGCAAAGAGCGGCTTTTACCCTCCGACTGCCTCGGGAGACGACAGTCCAGCGCAAATTCTCAAACATATCTCCAGCAAGTAAGTGAACGTCAATCCTTCCACCGGTCGCACGGAAGGCGTAGCTGAGGCCGGTCGAAACCCAAACAGTGATCGTTCTTTATCCGATCGCCAATCAGAGTTTCCTCGCAGGCATTGGTTTAGCATGACCACCAAAGGCGAAGAAGGCGTGTGAACGATAGGTGAAAGTGAACCGGAGCTGTTTGGGCTCGCCATCCACGGTGCTCTCCAGAGTAACGCTACAATTCCTGATTCGTGCGGTTTTTTTCGATTAGAATCTAGCGTCGGGGGACGAGCATTCGACTGATTCTTGTCTTCGTAGTTCGTGTCTGGTAAGGCTTCTCTAAAGAATCTCAGTTTTGGGGCTACTCATGCTCGCGACCCTCCGTAGTCTCTTCGTTTATCTGGTTTTTATTGTCTTTTTTCATGAGGCGAGCTCCTGGGCGAATGCGCAATCCTTGCCCAACCTTTCGGTACCACCGGCTCCGCGGCAGATTTCCGAACCCATCAATGAATCAAATCTGCAGCGGCTTAGGGGGAACTCCACCCCTGCAGCAAGGACAACCACCGACCTGGGCCGCGTCCCCGACAATCAACCGCAGGGGCACATTCTGATCATGCTCAAGCGCAGCGCTGGACAAGAACAGGCGCTTGAGCAATTCATGCAGGACCAGTACAACCCACAATCACCGAATTTTCACAATTGGTTGACGCCTGAACAGTTCGGCTCGCTGTTTGGTCCATCGGAAAACGACATCACTCAGGTAACGCAGTGGCTGCGCGCACACGGATTCACTGTGAACAGCGTCGCACCCGGACGCACGTTCGTTGATTTCAGCGGGACAGCAGGCCAGATAGCCTCGGCATTTCACACAGAGATGCACCACTATCTGATGAATGAAGAAGACCATTTCGCCAACGCGAGCGACCCGATGATTCCCGCCTCGCTGGCCCCGATTGTTTCCGGTTTTCGCAGCCTGAACGACCTCTACCCAAAGCCATTGTCCCGGAAACCCGGATCAGCCCGGTTTGATCGCTCAACAGGCAGGTGGTCGAGTCTCACTCCAGGCCACTTCACGATCGGCTCCGGTTCTACCACTGCTTACATCGTTGGTCCTCAGGATTTTGCTCAGATTTACGGCGTCAATCAGGTATGGCAGCAAAGCGTGAGCTTGCCATCGGGAACGCAAAAGCTCGTCGGCACGGGGCAGACAATCGGGGTGATTGGCAATGTTCAATTGTCCTTGCCCGATATCCGGAGCTTTCGCGATCAGTTTGGAATCTCAGCACTGGGACCACATGGTTCCGTCGTGATCGACAACCCTCCCTCTTCAGTTTGTGCTGTTCCCGGTTCGAACCAGGCAGCTGAGGGGTACATCGACGCGGAATGGGCAGGCGCTACCGCACCCGATGCGACGATCGATTACGTTGCGTGTGCGGACGCCGGCGCAACGTCTGGCACAGACTTGGCAGCGGCCTATCTGGTGCAGGACGCAACCCATGCACAGCAGAACAGTGTGCTAAGCACAAGCTTTGGCTATTGCGAGCAGAATCCTCAGAGCGAATCGAATCAGTTCTACGTTCAGCTCTGGCAACAAGCCGCTGCGGAAGGCATCACAGTCGTCGCAGCTGCCGGAGACTCGGGCGGAGCAGAGTGCGATGAGTACAACCAAAATACGCACTACGCCAGTCTCGGCCTTGGGGTTAGTGGTGAGAGCTCGACGCCCTACAACGTAGCAGTCGGTGGTACGGACTTCAGTGACGTCTTTAGCGGAACGACGGCCAAGTACTGGTCTGCAACGAACAGCGCTTCCCTACAAAGCGCCAACTCCTATATTCCGGAAACGCCCTGGAATGAGAGTTGCGGAAGCCCGTTAGTTCTCCAGGCATACAACGAGAACCATGGGACCAACTTTAGTTCAAGTTCCGGTGCAAACGGTCTGTGCACGTATGCCTCTCAACTCCCCATCGATCCCAATTTTCTTGCGCCGCCAACGTTCGATCGCTTGGCCGGAACAGGCGGCCTGAGCATTGTCTCTTCCAGACCGGGTTGGCAAACCGGAGTTGCCGGGTTGCCCTCTGGCACAGCCCGCGCTGTGCCGGATATTTCGCTATTCGCTTCTAGCGGCTTTAGCTGGGGACATGCTCTGATTTTCTGCTATTCAGGTACGAACTCAGGCTGCGACTTCACGAATCCAAACGCGCTGCTGCTCGACACCGATGGAGGTACATCGTTTGCTGCGCCGGCTTTCTCCGGCATCATGGCGTTGATCAACCAAAAGAACGGCCGTCAAGGGCAGGCGAATAACATCCTATATCCGCTCGCGGCGCAACAGTTCATCAATAGCAACAATAACAGTCAGCCGAACCTCGCTACCTGTGCCGCGTATCTCGGACCGGGCGCCCTCGCTGGCTGCTACTTCCACGACATCAGCGCCACTCCCAACCCCAATAGCGCGACCCAGCAACAGACGCCTTTCGTAACGGGCACAACCGCAATTCCCTGCACCGGGAGCGCCACTGCGGCCGGGGTCTTTACGGATACGAGCACCGATCCCGCGTCGAATTCACGCAATTGCTACGGTTACCAAATCACGGTGACTGGATCGGGGAATACGCTGACCACAACTCCCAATTTTTACGGGATTCTCTCGACCGCCGACAATGCCAATTCGCCCGCGTTCGCCGCCACTCCGGGCTACGATCTTGCGACCGGTCTGGGCAGCCCCAATGTGTCCGCCCTAGTGAACGCACCGCAGTGGTCAACGCTCTCCATTACCACCTCGTCCTTACCCCAGGCCACGGTAGGTAGCGCGTACACTCAAACGCTCGCTGCAAGTGGCAGAATCACACCCTACAGCTGGAGCATTGCCTCGGGTAGCTTGCCTCCTGGGCTCGCGCTTGATTCTGCCACTGGAGTTATCTCTGGAACTCCCACGGCCGCCGGTCTCTCATCCTTTACGGTTCAAGTGGCCGACTCAGAGGGCACGCCGGCAACGGCGAAGGCTTCGTTCTCCTTGACAGTGGTTGCGGCGCCGGTTCCAGGTCCGACAACGACAACCCTTACCTCCTCTTCAGCGACGGTGGGAACTGGAATGACTGTTACTTTCACGGCGACCGTCACGGGCAGTGGTGCGGTTCCGACCGGCACGGTGACCTTCTACAACGGGACCGCATCGATTGGAACCGGCACGTTGGCAAGTGGCGTGGCAACACTGACGACTTCCTTCAGCGCACCCGGAACGGCCATTATCCAAGCGGTATATGGCGGAGATGCGCAATTCAAAGGAAGTACGTCGGCGCCTTTGACCGAGACGATTGCGACCCCAGGGTTCACCACAACTGTAAGCCCAACGAGTCTGATCATTCCATTCCAGGGCTCAGGGAAGGTTACCCTCACGATTACCGCGCAAGGGGGTCTTACCGGGGCGGTAAGCTTCTCCTGCGGAAAGCTGCCCGCATATTTCTCCTGCAGCTTCGCCACGTCGACAGTCTCTTTGGCGGCATCTGGTGCACCTCTAACGAACATGCTCACCATCAATACCGGAACCACCGCGGCATCCACGGTTTCCCTTGGTCGTCTGGGCGGTTTTGAGAAGAGAATCTTGGCAGCAACGGCTTTTTGGCTGCCGGCTTCTGCCGGGCTCTTGGTCTCTCGCCGCAAACGGCGTAGTGCTCCGCTAGCACGAATATGGATGCTGGGTTTACTTTGCTTCGGCTTCGCAGGATTTACAGCAATGAGTGGTTGCGGGCGCGGTGACCATGAAGCTCCGGTCGGCTCCTACACTGTCCCCGTGAATCTCACGGCGCCCGGAGCGACGAGTCAGACTGTAAGCGTCGCAGTTACCGTTCAATAGAGGGTTTT
>DASYBJ010000603.1:0-7577 GCA_036500845.1 Acidobacteriaceae bacterium | reverse complement strand
ACCGCCTGTTCGAGCGTCAATTCAGGGAGTCCTGACTGCTGTCCCGCTGCCTTTTCAACGGCGAGCGTGGGGGATCCAGATGCGGGAGTTTGGCCTTGCGCCAGTAGCCCGAACATTCCCAATGTGAAGGCCAAGCAAGTTGTTCGAGTGCTTCGTTCCATGAAACGATGCTGCCTCGAACGGTTTGCCAGTGGAAGGAGCAGGAGATTCATAACGTTGTTTGCGAGTGAGCGGCCGATGAGGAATTCCATCCAGGCGTAATAGAGCCGTTTAGCGTTTTGTTCTTCGTAGGTCTTCTGTGTTAGGAGCCAGCGCTGAGATAGAACATCGCGTACTGACCGAGCTAGCGCTTCAAAGCGGTCGCGTGTCGTCGCCGCGGCCGGATCTACGCCGTTGTCAAACAGAAGGTGCCGTTCATCCAGTGCTTCGTCCGTTCCCGCGAACTGCACTGGACCGCATCCGTATTGAGTTTTGATGAGTCTGGCAGCATGCGGTATTGCCTGGCGCTTTGCTGCGGGCTTAGTGATCATAGTCGAGTCCTCCAGAATTCCGGCAGGGTTGGCAACTGAGCCTCCACTTCATCGGATCAACCGGCGTCCAAGTCAAGCTCTTGGCCAGATCAGTAACTCGCTTCGGCGGTGGAGATACGTTGCTGTTCCAAAGCGGACCGAATTTTCAGTCGCACCCGCAGCAGAAGCGATTGGCAGCTCCCACTTTGATCGCCAACTTATCAGCGACTTCTTGCATTGTCCGATGAGTTCCGTTTAGGGACAGCCCCAGGACGAGGCAAATCGCAAACCCTTTAGGGGGCGAATAGCAGCCTCTTCTGAGTCGGAAGATTTGGTTGTTTAGGGGACTCTCTCTTAGAGAGAGTTAGAGCCATCGTATCCAATGCGAATGCCAAGCAATCGGTTCCAGTGCGTCGTGGCATGAAACGATGCTGCCTCGAACGCTGGGGCTTGGGGAGTAATGAGCCGTAAGCCCTTCGTAAGCTTACGGGCTCTTTACAGCATGATCAGGGCGAAAGATTGAGCTTCTTCAGTAGCCTAGCAAACCTGCGGTCAGCGTGAAGAGGATGAAAAAATGGCTCGACCGCCAACAGATTTATGAAGTTTGTTTTGTCGTTGATCGCTTTATCCAGACATTGAAATGCCAGATCGAAGTTTCGCATTCCGATTGCGGCGAAACCTTCTGCCTATGGAGTTACGTATTGACGGGCGGCGAGTTGATGAAGTCTCTCGACACATTCTTCGGCTCGCGGAAGGCTGCCTGCCTGAGCATGGGCTGCCGCTAGCAGGCCGATGTCCAGTGACTACGGAAACGAGAGACAGTGCACGACCGCATCGTAATGTTGCTGCTGGAAGTGCAGGAGTCCTTCGTAGAATCGCGCTTCAGGATAGTCGCGATCCAGCTCGAAAGACTGTTGAAGATGCTCAGCAGCTGATGAATAGTCTCGCCTTACATAATGCACATAAGCCATTCGTGCGCAGTCGCTGGCCGAAAGCGGGTCCAGTTCCGTAGAGCGGCGAAGTCCCGCCTCTGCTGCCTTGATGTTCCCTTGGCACAACAACGCCATGGCGCGAAACATGTGGGCCCGCGCGTGGCGGGTTGTAGTTTCAGAGCGCGGTCGTAGATCCCATTCGCTTCATCCCAACGGTGCTCAAACCAGGCACGACGTCCGCCGAGTACAGTGCATGTCTCTCCTGATTCCTGATCGAGTGCATAGCCGCGCTCCGCGTTCGCCTTCACTTCGGGATACACCTCGCGGCCCGACACGACCCCGAAAAGGGCGAGAAGGCCCCTCGCTGCAGCCATGTCACTGTAGGCGAGAGCGTAGTCGGGATAGGCCTCAATGAGCTTTCGTAACTGCTCCAGGGCGGCGTGCAGTGCTTCAGGCGACTGTTGATGAATCAGGAAACGAGCTCGTAAGTACCTGGTATATGCGTCGAGGTTCGGGGCGGAGGGCCGCACCGACCCCTGCACTTCCGGCATATGAAGTCGGAGTAAATCCGCAACTGACTGTGCGATCTCTTCCTGGATTGCAAACACATCTTTGAGTTCACGCCGGAATGTCTCGGACCATACGTGATGACCAGATTTGGTCTGAATCATCTGGGCAGTAATCCTCAGTTGTTCGCCCGCCTTCCTGACGCTTCCTTCGATGATGAGGTCAGTTCCTGAAGGCTGGTCGTGTGTCGATGAAGCTTATGGCTTTGAAGCAGTTTCTTCCAGCTCATTCAGCGAACCCTTCAACGGAATTGTCTTGGCGTTCATCACAGAGCTGAGGAAGTGATCGGCCGATGCTAATTTTCGACGGAACTCCTCCGGGGAAAACAGGGTGACGTTCACCTCGCGGCGAAAGCGGTTTTCAAGTTTTCGCAAGACTGGTAGCAGATCGATCTGCTGCAGCGTGCCTACGACCATCAGGTCGATATCGCTGCTGGCGCGCTCCTCTCCGCGGGCAATTGATCCGTACAGCAAGGCGAGTTCAATTCGCCCGCCAAATTTTTCAATCGCAGCTTTGAGTTCCGGAATAATCCCGGCAGTCTTTTGGAGCAGCCCTCTTAGTTCCGGGAACAGGGGAGATTCGGTGTTTGCCTTGAAATAAACCCTCCGCCCATCTTGGCGCCGCAAGAGAAACCCAGCGGTGACGAGCGACTCTAGTTCTCGCTGAAGACTTGAAGGAGTGACCTCCAAATTTCGGGCCAATTCGGTCATGAACCACCAATGGTCGGGTTGAAGTAGGGTTGCGGAGAGCACGCCGGCCCGAACCGTCGGAAAGAGAGCATCTAGCGTGGCGCTCTTACGCATAATGCGTAATTATATACGCGAAATGCGCATTTTCGTCCCCTATGTCTGTTTCGCGCACTGCCAATGCGGCTCCCAAGAAGTCCAATTCGGCGGCGTTGGCCTCTCCTTCGGTTCGCTGATTCTTCGCGGATTTTTGCGGAGCACTTAAGCAGTTCGTTAAGGTTGCTAGAATTCGTTCCGATGCATTCTGATTCTCAGCAGTGACTTAATGTTGCGAGTTGACGCCGTGCTTTCACGGCGATAACCCGTCGGGGACGCCAAATAGAACAAAAAACTTACGACAAGACGTCGAAATCAAAACAGCAAAATCGCAAACGAATCTCAAAACACCCCCAGCCACTCCACGCAACTGCAGACATTTCCAGGCGCAATTTGCCGAATTACTTGCTGATCGGTGGGATTTTCTCCCATGACATGCCGAAACGAGCACCCGGCAAAGTCGGCAGAAAATGGCTGGCTGGGAGCAACAAGGATCACCGAAGATCTGGGTCAACGACATCGACTGCGTTCCACCCTGAAAGTCGAGCGCCGAACTCGGCGTCTGGGCGACCCCGGTGATCTTTGTCACTGGGCGAGAAAGGGGTTGCGAATGGTGAGAGAATCGATCCGTTGGCCATCTTGCATGTCTTCGGAGTAGAGGACAGTGCAGCCCCCATGGAGGGCGGCCGCAAGGATCAGGGCATCGTAGATGTGGAATCCATACCTTTGAGCGATCTGCAACGCTGACTCATGCACCTCGATTGCGAGAGATATGGGAGGTTGACATAGGGCGCGAATAGCATCGAGGGCCTCTCCCACCTCGACCCAGGACATCCCTAATTTCCGACGGGCCACCGCCACAAATTCGTTGAGTACCTGGACGCTGATGACTCCTCCGGAAGCAAGGAGGTTTTCGGCTGAAGTGGCTCGGGGATCTCCCGCGGACAGTGCATAGATCAGGATCGTAGTGTCGAAGAAGACCTTATCGTTCATGCGTTTCGATTCGGTCAAAGGTGAAGCCGGCGGGCAGTGGCCGTCGCAAGCGGCGAAGGTGCTCAATCGCCTTCTCTCGGCTCCGATCGCGGCTCACCTCAAATTCGCGAGAGCCAGCGATGCGAATCTCAATCTGATCACCTTCCTTCAAATCCAGCGCTTCGACGACGGTGGTCGGCAAGCGCACGGCCAAGCTATTTCCCCATTTGGATACCTGCATCGAGCCCTCCTCAGGATATACATCCATTAAAGTATATCCTGACGCTCCAAAGAAACGAAAAATCTCCAAGTGAATCCAGCGGATGGAGGTCGCTGCGCGCTCGCGGTTCGCGCGCGTCCGCGGAGCAGATAAGTTGTTCGTTGCTATTGCTGGAATTCGTTCCGATGCATTCTGGTTCTCAGCAGTGCCTTAATCGTTGCGAGTTGATGGTACGCTTTCACGGCGATAACACGGGTTCAAGTCCCACCGATGACCATACGCACGATTCAGTGATCGCCTGGCGCTTGAGCTCTGTGACTCCCTGCGCATAGACGTTCATCGTGACGGCGCTGTTGGCACGACGCAGTAGCTCTTGCAGCGTCTTCATGTCTTCACCGTTCGCTTTGAGCAGCGTGGCGAAGGTGTGCCGGAACGTATGCCAGCCGATCTTGCCGGGAATGCCGGCCGCCTTCGCAGCGGGCGCAAGGTGAGCCCGATACAAAGTGCCAGGCCAGCACGGTTGTTGCCGGATCTTCGCCGGACTGGCGAAGATCCAGTCCTCCGGCATTGGGTATAGTCATGCCACTAGACCCATGGCCTCATCGAGCAACGGTGTTTCAGAAAATCACTGGCGAGGAGCGCGTTTTGTCATTACGGATGTTTCCTGGTGTCTCATAGTGATTCACTGAGTGAATTGGCCTGCTCACTCTAAGTTCCAAGCATTCTGCTCGAAATGTATTCGCTCAATTTTCATCTTTCACTTTCCTCAAAGCGCTTGATGGGAAGCGACAATGAAACCGGTGGTCGCACCGGTACGCCGGGCGGCGGGCAGACACGTCTGCGCTTGGTGTTGGCCACCAGCGAAGTTGCCGTTGCACTTTTGTTCTGTATGTCGCATTGGGCTGCTCCTACGCAGCTTCCAAAAAACACCTTAACCTCGGTTCCAGCAACGCCAACTCGACCCATCTTCCTTTCGCTCCCGCTTTTAGCAATAATTAAGGATGTTATGTCTAAGCAACAATTCCAGACCGAAGTCTCCCAACTCCTGCAGCTGATCGTTCACTCTCTCTACTCGCACCCCGAAATCTTTCTCCGCGAGCTCATCTCCAACTCCTCCGACGCGCTCGACAAGCTGCGCCACCTCAGCCTCACCGACGACAAGTACAAGGCGCTCGTCGGCCATGGCATCGACTCGCCGCGCATCGACCTCCAACTCGACGAAGCCAACAAGACCCTCACCATCTCCGACACCGGCCTCGGCATGAACGAGGAAGACCTCGTCTCGCACCTCGGCACCATCGCCCGATCCGGCACCAAGAACTTCCTCGCACAGCTCTCCGGCGATGCCCGCAAGGACTCCAACCTCATCGGCCAGTTCGGCGTCGGCTTCTACTCCGTCTTCATGGTCGCCGACAAGGTTGAGGTCATCTCGCGCAAGGCCGACGAAGAGAAGACATATAAGTGGACCAGCGACGGCCAGACCGGCTTCGACATCGAAGAGGTTTTCGGCGCTGATGCGCGCAAAACCGCCGGAACCACCATCCTCATCCACCTCAACGACGAGGGCGCGCAGTACGCCAACGGCTGGCGCCTGCAGGAGATCGTCAGGAAGTACTCCAATCACATCGCCTTCCCCATCTTCCTCACCTACGACAAGAGCGAGTGGAACGCCGAGAAGAAGGAGTCCGACAAGTCCCGCGTCACCGAGCAGGTCAACGCCGCCTCCGCCATGTGGCAGCGCCCCAAGTCCGAGCTCTCCGACGACGGCTACAAGGAGCTCTACAAATCGCTCACCGGCGACTGGGAAGACCCTCTCTTCTGGTTCCACACCCGCGCCGAAGGCACGCTCGAGTACACTACCCTCTTCTACATTCCCGCCAAGGCTCCGCTCGATCTCTACCAGGCCGACTACAAGGGCGGCGTCAAGCTCTACGTCAAGCGTGTCTTCATCATGGACGACTCCAAGGACCTGCTCCCGCAGTACCTCCGCTTCGTCCGCGGCATCATCGACTCCGAAGACCTCCCGCTCAACGTCTCGCGCGAGATCCTGCAGCAGAACAAGGTGCTCACCAGCATCAAGACCGCCAGCGTCAAAAAGATCCTCTCCGAGCTGAAGACCATCGCCGCCAACGATCCCGAGAAGTACTCGCAGTTCATCGCCGAGTACAACCGTCCGCTCAAGGAAGGTCTCTACGGCGACTACGCCAACCGCGAGACGCTGCTCGACCTCATCCGCTTCAAGTCCACTAAAGTTGAAGGACTCACCTCGCTCGCCCAGGCCAAGGAGCGCATGCAGCCCGAGCAGAAAGCGCTCTACTACATCACCGGCGGCTCCGAGTCCATGCTTCGCAACTCGCCCCTGCTGGAGATCTACAAGAAGAAGGGCATCGAGGTCCTCATCCTCGCCGACGACATCGACGAGATCGTCTTCTCGACCGTCACCAAGTACGGCGACATCGATCTCAAGGCCGTCAACAAGTCCTCCATCTCCGAAGACCTCAAGGACGACTCCACGCCCGAGAAGGCCGAAGAGCTCAAGCCCCTACTCGAGAAGATCAAGGCCACGATCGGCGAGGCCGTCAAAGAGGTGCGCGCCTCGTCGCGCCTCGCCGACAGCCCCTCCGTCATCGTCTCCGACGAGGACGAGCCCTCAGCCCGCATGCGCCAGATGATGCAGGCCATGGGCCAGAAGAACCTGCCCGAGCTGCAACCCACACTCGAGATCAACCCCGATCACGAGATCATCAGAAAGCTGCTCGCCGACCCCAGCAACGGCAAGGTAGAAGACGCCGCCTGGCTCCTCTTCGACCAGGCACTGCTGCTCGAAGGCGTCCCGCTGAAAGACCCCGCCACCTTCGTCCAGCGCCTGAACCGAGTGCTGAACCAATCCATCTAAACCCAAACACAAGCAGCAATCGGGATAGGGGGAGGCCTCGCGACCTCTCCCCTCCCACACCACCGTACAAGCGGGTCCGCATACGGCGGTTCGATGAGTTACTCCTCTGCCGAACCGCACAGAGGCCGGGGGTTCAAAGAACGCGCCGCCGATGTTGGTTTCGCCGCTTGTCGAGTTCCATCGCAGGTTTCACCCGCTCCCAACTCGCTCAAGCTCAGCCGCAAGGCTGATTGGCTGGCGCATGACCACGCATGAGACGTGCTTTCCTACTACTCCTTCTCATTGTTCAGGCGTTCGGTCGCCAAGGTGACCTACTACGCCCTCTGCTGACTTCTGCCATGCGGTCAGAACGCCTTACGACGTCCCAGACACGATTCCGTGACACACCGCAGACCTCCCGCGATAAGCCTGACCGCCTTCTACGCGCAACCGCCGAATTTACAACCAGTGCCCTTGATGGATATGGACTCCGCTGTCAGTTGCCAGCTCGTCCGGCACCGTTTGCCTCGTTAAGGCCATGGCGGATGCGCAATTTGCACCCGACGTAGCGCTCGGTGGTTTGGACAGAAACGTGGCCGAGAAGGAATTGGATTTGTTCCAATTCGCCCCCGGCCTGGTGGCACAGACGCGTACAAGTTCGCCGTCGCCCGTATCGCTCACCGCTCCGCGCGCATACGAGCGGCGATGTCTTCCGCAGGG
>DASYBJ010000602.1:0-25480 GCA_036500845.1 Acidobacteriaceae bacterium | reverse complement strand
GAAAGTCCAGCGCCAAGAAATTTGCATCCCGAAGGAGCTAGGATGAACAGCTTTCATCGCTCCGTCAAAATACGGCGTTAGCTACTCTTGTCAGTGGAAGCGGAGCTCGAGGTTTTATCGGACTTGCTCTCGGACTTGGCTGGCGAAGCCGCTCCCGCATCGCCATTGGCAGATGTGGGCTTGCTTGAGGAGTCTCCTGAACCTTCCCCTGTCTTGGACGACGAAGGCCTCGCGCCATAGTCGGTCGAATAAAAGCCAGAACCTTTGAACTGCACTGCAGGCGCGGAGATCAGCCGCTCGACTTCACCTTGACAGACTGGGCATTCCTTGAAGGGTTCGGCTGAGAAGCTTTGAATCTTCTCAAAACGATGGCCGCATTTTTTGCATTGATATTCGTATAGCGGCATTCTCGCGCGCCTCCAAGAATAAGTTTCTAACCCTATTCTACTGTTGCATACACCGGTTGTTGCTTTTCGAGTTCGATGAGACGGACTTGAGTGATCGCGTCAACCGCTTCGAAGGCGTCCAAGACCGAGCGAGTCACTCCGCCGTCAATCTGGACCACTGCCAAAGCATTGACTCCCGCCGCGTCCGCTTTCCGGCCCAAAGCAAAATTCGCCACGTTGATCAAGTGGTCGCCCAGAATTGTCCCGATGCGCCCGATCACACCCGGAACGTCATGGTTGCGGAACAGCAGAAGCGTTCCCTGGAGCGGAGCCTCGATATCGATTCCGTCGCAGGAGAGCAATCGCGGAGAACTGCCGTGGAGCACCGTCGCGCTTCCGGCCCGGTCGCCGCTCCGCGTGTGAAGCGTGATCTTGAGCACGCTGCCCGCGCCGCCCGAGACGGCCTCGTTCTTCTCTTCATGAACGCGAATGCCGCGTTCCTGGGCTACCGAAAGTGCGTTAATGCGGTTGACATGTTCGGAGTGTCCAAGCACTCCTTGAATCGCGCTATTGCGTACCAGATCCGTTTTGCTCTGTGCCAGACGGCCGCTATAGGAGAGATGAACGCTCTCCAGATTTCCCTCAGTGAGCGGCCCAAGAAAGGCGCCGAGCCGTTCGGCCATATTGATATAGGGAGCGATTTCCTGATACTCCTCATGGGACAACGAGGGCAGATTGACAGCGTTCTGCACGACCCCAAACTTCAGATACTCCTTCACCTGCATCGCGATCTGCACGCCTACAGCTTCCTGCGCCTCGGCGGTCGAGCCAGCAATGTGCGGGGTGAGAATAACATTCTCGAGATTGAAGTAGGGGGAGTCCTTCAGCGGCTCTTGAGTGAAGACGTCGAGGGCGGCTCCGGCTACCTTGCCTGAGCGCAGCGCCTCAACTAGCGCCTGGTCTTCAATCAGCTCGCCCCGCGCGCAGTTGATAATACGGACACTCTTCTTCATGCCGGCCAGACTCTGGGCATTGATTATGCCGGCCGTCTGCGGGGTTAGCCCGACATGCAGAGTGAGGTAGTCAGCTTCGCGAAAGAGCTCTTCTAGCGAGCATAAGCGGATTCCGTTCTCGCGGGCAATTACAGGAGAGACAAATGGGTCGTGACCCAGCAGCTCCATCCCGAAATGCTTGGCGCGCCGGGCAACTTCGAGCCCAACCCTTCCCAGGCCAAGGATGCCGAACTGCTTGCCACGCAGTTCAGCGCCTTGCAGGGATTTCTTTTCCCATTTCCCGGCATGAAGCGCGCTATTCGCTTTTGGGAGCTGGCGCGCGAGCGCGAGCATCAACCCAATGGTCAGCTCGGCGACGGCAACAGCGTTGGCACCAGGCGTGTTCATCACCACGATTCCGCGGCGCGTCGCAGCATCGGCATCGATGTTATCAACGCCTACACCGGCTCGCCCAATGACGCGCAAGCGGGGCGCGGCCTCCAGCAACGCATCATCGACCTGAACCGCAGAGCGGACGACGAGCGCGTCAGTATCGGCCAACTCCGCAGCCAACCCATTCTTGATCTGGTCGTGAGTTACAACTTTCCAGTCGGGCTCGCCATGAAAGACCGCTAACGTGGCGGGTGAGACTTTTTCTGCGAGTACAATCTTCATCTCTCTCCTTGGTTCGCTTCAACAGTGAAGCACTCGGGGTCCCCTCAAAAGGAGACCCCGAGCGTAGCGAGACCCCACGTCAGGACCCGAGGTCTCGGCGGGACGGCAGCAGAGCCCAACGCGAGTTACCGAGAGGCAGCCGTCGCGCCCGCAAGCGCCAGGTCACCGGCTTCACTCTTTGTCCTCGCCGCAATCTGAGACGTGTATACGTTCTGCGCAGCGATCAATGCTTTGCCGAAGCTGAAGCCCGGCATCTTCAATGCATAGGCAACCTGCTCGAGCGCACCGATCAGCGCGATCGTGTCCATGTAATCGAAGAAGCCCAGATGCGCGATCCGGAAGAGCTGGCCTTTCATCTCCCCCTGTCCGTTGGTGATGACTGCTGCAAAGCGGCTCTTCAATTCCTTAACAAATACGCCGGAGTCCATGCCTTTCGGTGGCAGCACAGCGGTAACCGCAGCGGCGGGCGAATGCGGGGCAAAGAGCTCGAGCCCAAGAGCCTGGACGGCTGCGCGGGTCATCGCCGCACAGGTTTCGGCATTGTCCACCAGCTTGGCGCGGCCGCGTGCCAGATCGCCATCGCCCTGTGCGGCGATGTAATCGAACGCTGCGCCGAGAGCGGCAATCAATGCGACGGAGGGTGTGTAGGCCGACTCGCCCTTGGCTGCGTTCTTTCTCTCCTTACGAAGATCGAAATAGTAACGAGGATTGAGACTGTTCTCCATTGCTTCCCACGCACGGTCACTCACCGCAAGATAGGACAGCCCCGGTGGGATCATGACTGCTTTTTGCGATCCGCCAATCAGGACATCGACACCCCAGCCGTCCATGTCGAGATGCGTCGTTCCCAACCCCGTAATCGCATCCACAACAAGCAAGGTGTTGTGGCCTGATTGCTTCAAGAGCTCCGCGACTTTCTGTACCGGGTGACGAACACCGGTCGAGGTCTCCGTTGCCTGCATGTACACGGCACGCGTTTCAATCTTGAGGGCGTTCCGTACTGCGTCAAGATCGAAGGTTTGGCCGTACGGTGCGCTGACCAGGTCGACATCGCAGCCGAATGCCTTCGCCAGGCTCACCCAACGCTCGCCGAATTTTCCGGCGGAGAGCACCAGGACGCGGTCTCCCGGTGAAGTAAGATTCGAAACCGAAGCTTCCATCGCTCCAGTACCGGAGGCAGCGAGCAAGATAACGTCGTTCTTCGTGCCCACAAAGGTCTTGAGGTCCGCGAGAACCTTCTGGAAGAGTGCGCGAAACTCCGGAGTCCGGTGGTGGATATCTGCTGCAGCCATAGCAAATTGAGCTGCAGGTAGAAGCGGTGTCGGGCCGGGCGTGAAGAGTCTGGTTTTGCGAATCATTTGTGTGTCCCTTTACTTCATTGTAATCAGACCCCCGGGGAATGCGATTTTCTATAATAGTAAGTTTGGTGTTCCCTTCTAGAAAGACGGAGTGCGATGAGCATTGTCGAACGGGTAAATCAGGAGATGGTAGCGGCGATGAAAGCGCGCGCCGTAGAACGCCTATCCACCCTGCGCATGGTAAAAACGGCGTTCAAAAATAAGGAAATCGACCAGAGAGCCCCGCTGTCGGACACGCAGGCGGTGCAAGTACTCACGACTTTGATCAAGCAGCGCAGGGAGTCGATCGACCAGTTCACCAAGGGCAACCGTCCGGAACTCGCTGCGAAAGAAGCCGCGGAGATCACGGTGATCGAAGAGTACATGCCCAAAGCGGCTGGCGAAGGAGAGATACGCGAACTGGTGGACAGCACGATCGCTGAATTGCGCGCTTCCGGAGCGACCCTTGGCCCAAAGGAAATGGGCACAGTGATGAAGGCAGTGCAGGCAAAGGTTCAGGCCAGCGGCATCCGCGCCGACGGCCGCCAGGTAAGCGAGATGGTCAAAGCCAGACTTAGTAGCGGCTAAGTTGAGCTGCTCCGTTAAAACCCAGGTCTCGAAATCGAGACCTGCCGGAAAAAGCAGATCCCTCGGCATCGCTCGGGATGGCAGTCCTATTCCGATCGGCACGCGCCACGTATGAGCCGACGTATCGGCTAGTCACTCTTTTGCGGGTTAAGCCGCGCCGTTTTCCGCCTGGACGAGGACCTTCACGTGCGCAGTCACTTCGCGATGAAGCTTGACCGGAACGTGGAACTCACCGAGTTGCCTCAACGGCTCATCCAACTGAATCTTGCGGCGATCGATGTTGAACCCCTGATGTGTGAGCTCACTTGCGATCTCAGCGGATGTGACGGAGCCAAAGAGGTGCTCGTTCTCTCCGACTTTGCGCTTGAAGACGAGCGACACCTGATCGAGCGGAGCTACCTGCGCTTCAGCATCGGATTTCTCGCGGGCTGACCGGCGGACTGCCGACTGCTTCATCTGTTCGATCACGGCTCTATTCGCCGCAGTGGCCTCGATGGCCAGCCGTCTTGGCAGCAGAAAATTGCGGCCGTAGCCTTCGGCTACCTTGACCACATCCCCGCGATGACCGAGATTGTTGACGTCTTCCTTCAAAATGACTTCCATGGCGATCTCCCTCCGTACGGCTGCCCACTCCAGAAGAGGGCTGCCAGCGGATTGATGTGTAGTGACGTGACGATCGTTTAATAGCGAGCAGCAAAAGGCAGCAGCGCGATATTTCTCGCTTGCTTGATAGCGCGAGCGAGGGAACGCTGATGCGTTGTGCAGACACCCGTCAGACGGCGAGGCACGATCTTGCCACGCTCCGCTACGAACTGCTGCAGCAGGCGCACGTCCCGATAGTGAATCGCATCGATCTTTTCGACGCAGAACTTGCAAACCTTTTTGCGGCGGAAAAACTTCCGGCCGCCAGGACCGCCTGGACCACCGGGACGCCCCATGGGGCCGCGGCCCCCCGATGCTGGTGAGGAAGGCCCCGAACCTTCAGAGCGAGGCGAACTGGTTGTGCTGGTTTCATCAGCCATGATTTTCTTTTCCTTCTCTCCGGACTATCTGCGGTCCGGCGCAACCTTGCCCTAGGCAAAGGCCAAGATCGAAATAATTGGAATGGGGCAACGCCCCGCTCTGAACCCGCGGTATTCCAGCGCGAACTTTTAAGCGCTGGCTGCTTCCGCTCCGGCCGTCTCAGGTGCAGCCGCCGCCGGCTCACTTGCCACTGGAGCCGCAGCTGGCGGCTGTGCACTGAGCTTTTTGCGCGAAGCGCGGATCGCCCTTATTTTGGCCCTGCGCTTCTCCTCCTCGTCCATCCGCACAGAGATGAACTTAATGACCGGCTCCGAGACGCGCAAGCGCCGTTCGATCTCACCGACCAACGAGCCATCTGCCTCAATGGTCAACAAGACATAGTTTCCGTCGTTGAATTTCTTCACCATGTACGCAAGCTTGCGGCGGCCGAGCTTCTCCGTGGACTTGACTGTGCCCCCGCCATTGGTGACATTGGCCTCGAAACCGGCGATGAGCTTGTCGAGCTCTTCGTCCTGAATATCGGGCCGGACAATAAACATGATTTCGTACGTGCGTTGCATAGATTCTTCCTTTTCAACTTCGTCTCTGGGCCCACCGGCAGGTCATCTTACTGCCGGCGCGCCTTACTTCGCCGCCTGATCCAGGTCGCGACGATTGAACTCATTCATTGCGGGGCCGGCGCCTTTCGCCAACACCGTTTCGACCGCACGCGCGGCGCGGTCCAGCACTTCATCCACCACTTCCAACTGCGCATTCCGCCAAGGAGTGAGCACGTAGTCTTTTCGATTGCGCCGCGCACTCTCTGCCGCCGCATCGGCATCGGGAGCAATCCCAATGCGAATGCGCAGCCATTCTTCCGTTCCAAGCGCCCCGGAGATCGACTTCACTCCGTTGTGACCGCCAGAGCTTCCCCGTTCCCGGATGCGCAGCGTGCCCAAGGGGAGATCGACCTCGTCATAGATCACGATCAGATCCCGCTTTGCATCCACTTGCAACTCCCTGAGCAGCGCCTGAACCGCAATCCCGCTGAGGTTCATATACGTCTCAGGCTTGGCCAGCACGACTTCCCTGCCGGCAATGTGCGTCCTGGCGGTTAAAGCCCGGCAGCGGCGGTTGGCGACCGCGACTCCGTTCTGTTCCGCGAGACGATCAATCGCCAGAAATCCTGCATTGTGCGGGGTGAACTGGTACTCGATGCCCGGATTCCCCAGGCCGACCACCAAAACCGTGCCGCTCTTCTCCTCTTCTGTTCCACTCTCCGAGGATGCCAAGACTTCCTACTTCTTTGCGGGCTTTGCTTCAGCCACAGGAGCCTCTCCGATCTCCTGCTTGCCCTTCTTCGCGACTTCAGGCTCAGCCGGTGCGGCTGCGACAGCCTCCACCACAGGAGCAACCTCTTCCTTGATGGATACGATGTGAGCCACGGTCGTGTTCTCATCCGTGATGAACTTGAGTGTGCCGGCATGCGGCAGATCTCCGACGCGAACCACATCCCCTAAAGCAAGATTCGTCGCATCCACCACGATGGAACTGGGGATATCCGCAGGCAAGCACTCCACCTCAACCTCACGCAGCACCTGGTCAAGAATGCCACCCTGTGTCTTGACGCCAACGGGGATCCCGCTAAACTGCACAGGAACCTTGACCCGCATTGGCTTATCCATCGCGATGCGCTTCAGGTCGATGTGCATCAGCGTGCCCTTGATGGGCTCGTACTGCCAATCGACAATCATCGCCTTGGTTTTTGCGCCGGCGGTCCCGCCGTCGAGTTCGAGATCGAAGATGGTGTTGTGACCCGACGCAGAATGAAGGATGCGTGTGATTTGCTTGGGATCGAGCTCCACCGCCACCGACGCCTCCCTGGCGCCGTAGATCACGCCCGGGATCATGCCTTTGACGCGCACCCGCCGGGCGGCGTTCTTATTCAGTTTTCCCACGCGGGGTTTCGCTGCGACTACCTCTTGCTCAGCCATATCTCTCCTAAACTCGCTCCGGAGCTTCCCGCTCCAAAGCTGTCAATTCAATTTCCCGGGAGCCCTTCGCGCAACCGCTTCTTTGATCGAGAAGCGGACTTTTGCTCTTTAGTTGAAGAGCGAACTTACGCTGGTCTCCATATGAATGCTTTCGATCGTCGCTCCCAATAAACCGGCGATCGAAAGGACCTTGATCTTGCCTAGCCTCTCCAGTTCTTGCGCCTCTTCGCGCAGCGGAATGGAGTCAGTTACCACGAGCTCCTTCAAGGGCGAACTGGTGATGCGTTCGATGGCCGGACCGGAAAGCACAGGGTGGGAAGCTGCCGCATAAACTGCGGCCGCTCCTTCATCGAGGAGCGCTTGCGCCGTCTTCACCAGGGTGCCTGCTGTGTCGATGATGTCATCGACGATCAAGCAGGTCCGCCCCTGCACTTCTCCAATCACGTTCATCACTTCAGTCACGTTCAAGTCGGTGCGCCGCTTGTCCACGATGGCCAAAGGAGCCTGCATCTTGGTTGCAAAAAACCTTGCACGCTCCACGCCCCCTGCATCGGGAGAAACCACTGTTAGGTTCGGCAGGTTCAACTCTCTGAAGTAGCTCACCATCACCGGACTGGCGAACATGTGATCCACTGGAATGTTGAAGAACCCCTGAATCTGCGCCGCATGCAGATCCATAAACAACGCCCGGTTGGCTCCCGCGGTGGTCAAAAGATCGGCCACCAACTTTGAGGAGATTGCGACCCGCGGCCGGTCCTTGCGGTCCTGCCTGGCATACCCGTAATACGGCACCACGACCGTGATCCGTCCGGCCGATGCGCGCTTCAATGCATCAATCATGATCAGCAATTCCACCAAGTGCTCATCCACCGGATAGCAGGTCGGCTGCACGATAAAAACGTCGACACCTCGCACGTTCTCGAGCAGCTGAAAATAAATCTCTCCATCGGCAAAGCGCTGCAGGCGGCTCTCGCCCAGCCGCACGCCCACATGGGTACAAATATCTTCGGCAAGCTTGCGGTTGGCCGACCCAGCAAAGATCTTGAAGCGCTTGTCCTCGCTCAAACGGCCCGGGCGCTTGCGTTCGGGCGCCGTCTTGACCTTCTGGGCAACGGGCGCTTGCCCATCCTGTACTGCAGTTCCCGCCGCTTGTTCGACGGCAGGGCTGACCACGGCTGTTTCTTTCACACGAACCTCCCAAGCTGGTTTGCTATGGTTTGTTTCGTTGATTCAAGGGCTTTTTCGTTTATTCCAGGGCTTCGCGCCACTGCTGCTCTTCCCTCCACGCGCCTTGCTCTTGCTGATGCACACCCAAGTGCTCGCTTGGGCGGTGAGTCCGAACTGGCTGGGCGACTAGGATTCGAACCTAGACAAAGTGCTCCAAAGGCACTTGACCTACCGTTAGTCGATCGCCCAATGTTGCCGGCCGGTGCTCTTCAACTACCTCAAATTACCGGCTACAAAACTCTGATTCCGCGCCAATACTCGTTACGAGGCAAGGTTCTCGTGAGCAAGCCTGGCAGACCAACCGTCTCCAGCCGCTCGAGGGCAGCGTTTGCCGACTCGATGCTTCGGTACAGCCCAAAGAGGGCAGAACCGGAACCGCTGAGAGAAACGAAAACTGCCGATTCCTCTGCGCCGAGACTACCCGAAAGCACACGCTTGATGTTACCGAGAAAGGGATGCTGAAGAAACACGACCTGCTCGAAGTCGTTTTCGATCCCGGTTCGGACAAGCGCGAGAAGCGGAGTCTCGGCAAGGTCTTCTCCCTCGGAGAAGACACCGGAGGAGTACGGTTCGCCAAAAGCAACGGCGATGGACCGACTCAACCTCTCGATTGTAGCGGACGGAGAGGGGCCGGTCAACGAATCGGGCGATGAGATGGGATGTGCCTTATCCCAGGCCCGATAGGCCTCCGGTGTGGAAACTCCGATCTCCGGAATAGCGATGACGCAAGGCATCGATGGTGTCTCCGGCAGGGGATAGACCTCTTCCCCTCGGCCGACTCCCAGAACCGCCCCCCCCACCAGGAAGAGTGGCACGTCGGACCCGATCCGGGCTGCGAGGCGGAGACGTTCGGACTTGGGAATCTCGATCTCGAGCTCATGCTCAAGGGCCAATAGCGCGGCCACCGCATTCGCTGACCCTGCTCCGAGTCCGCCCTGTACGGGAAGGCGCTTCTCAATGTGGATTTGGACCTCAGCCGAGATTCCCAGTTCGCTGAGTACAAGCTCTGTCATCCGCCAAGCAGTATTGCTGGCGTCGACCGGAACCCTGGGATGGTCGCTCGTCAACGCAATCGTAGTGCGCGGGGCTCTCTCCGCGTGGACGATAACGAGGTCGTGCAATGCCAGCGTCTGATAGACGGTCGTGAGTCCGTGAAACCCGTCCGTCCGCGACGCACCGATAGCCAAACCTAAGTTGATTTTTGAATGCGATCGAATGCTGGTGGGCATGAAATCCCGATTGTAAAGCCAGGCGGATGGTTCAGCCGGCGGGCACATAGCGCCGCCCCGAAATCTCGTACTTGCCCGAAAGCACGCGAGCGATCGCTTCCGCATAAGCCAAGTGTTCTTGTTCGAGGATGCGGGCCGATAGGGTGTCCTGATCGTCTTCCGGCTGGACGGCAACGGCGCGCTGCAAGATGATCACTCCGTGATCGAGCTGTTCGTCGACAAAATGGACCGTGCAGCCGGAGACAGTGACTCCGTAGTCGAGCGCTTGGCGCTGCGCATCCAGGCCTGCAAAGGCGGGCAGCAAAGAGGGATGGATGTTGAGAATGCGCTGAGGGAAGGCTCGCACAAAATCGCCGGAGAGCAGCCTCATGTAGCCGGCGAGGCAGACAAGATCGACAGCGTGCGTCTTCAGACAGGCAATGATTTCGGCATCGTGCTCGGCCCGCCTTCGTCCCCGCACTTCAATGACCGCCGTCGAAAATCCCCGAGCCTTGGCGGCCGCGATTCCCGGCGCATCGGGCCGGTCCGAGATCACAACGGCGATCTCCGTCTGAGGGATCGTTCCTTGACCGATTGCATCTGCAATTGCGAAAAAATTCGAACCACGCCCAGAAAGCAGAATTCCCAACCGGTGCGCGGCAGGCCCGCCGCTCACGCGTAGATAACCTTGCGGTCCCCGGGGACGGTGCGGCCAATAACCCAGAACTTCTCGCCCGCCCGATCGAGCGTCGATTTCATCTTTTTAAACTTATCGGCGGGAACCACTGCAATCAGGCCAACACCCATATTGAATGTGCGTAGCATCTCTTCCTGCTCTACGTTGCCCAACTGCTGCAGGTGTTCAAAAATCGGCAGCGGCGTCCAGGAACCAGTCTCGACCACAGCAGAGATGGTCTTGGGCAAGATCCGAGGCAGATTCTCCGTGATCCCGCCGCCCGTGATGTGAGCCATACCGACGACGAGATCGGCAGCGATCAGTTTTTTGATGATACCGAGATAGCTCCGGTGCACCTTCATCAGAGCAGAACCGGCCTTCTCCTTGAGGGCATTCACGTATTGATTGGGCGTGTAGTGGCCGACTTCGAAGAGCAATTTGCGCGCGAGCGAATAGCCGTTGGTGTGGAGACCCGTAGAGGGGAAACCCACCAGCACGTCGCCCGGACGGATGTCCTTGCCGGTAATGAGCTTCTCCTTGTCAACAATGCCGACGATGAAGCCGGCGAGGTCGTATTCCCCGTCAGCGTAAAAGCCGGGCATCTGTGCGGTCTCACCACCGATGAGCGCACAGCCATTCGCCTTGCAGCCGTCAGCCAAACCGGTGACGACCTTTTCCATAACCTCGGGGTCCAGCAAACCAGTCGCGAGATAGTCGAGAAAAAACAGCGGCATCGCTCCCTGGACAGCAATATCGTTCACACAGTGATTGACCAGATCCGCACCCACGGTGTGGTGAAGCCCGAGTTCGAACGCAACCTTGAGCTTCGTTCCAACACCGTCCGCACTTGAGACCAGTACAGGGTCGTTGTATTTGGTTTTGTCAAGGCGAAAGAGTGCGCCAAAACCGCCGATGTCGCTCAGGACTTGCTTGGTAAAGGTCTTTTGCGCAAGAAACTTGATCCGCTGCTTGGCCCGCTCACCGCGCGAAATATCAACGCCCGCGGAAGCATAGGTTACGGGAGAATTGGCCGGAGTGCTCTTACCTTCTGGCGACACTTTTCCAACTTACGGGTGAGATACCGGCTTCGAGCCAATCGATAGGTTCACGAGCCGCCGGGAATTGACAGTTTATCGTCTTTTCCCGCGCGCTGTGTGCTTCTTCTCAAAGCTCCAAGCCAGGCTGCGTCAGGGGCCCGGGAAACAAGAGATGCCAAGCGAACGGGAGGCGCCCCCTCCTTTGCCCTCGCCCTATACTTAAAGAGGTTGCGCCCGGCCTTTGTCGCAACGGCAGGAGTATTGAAAAACACAGATGACCCCCAAACTTGCCCGTTCCCTCACTCGATCGAAAGAACTGCAGAAACGCGCGGAGAATCTTCTCCCGGGCGGGGTTGACTCCCCGGTGCGCGCGTTTCGCGCTGTTGGCGGAGATCCACCCTTCTTGGTTCGCGCCCAAGGAGCCTATCTGTGGGACATCGACGGCAACCGCTATCTGGACTATGTCGGCTCCTGGGGACCGATGATTCTGGGACATGCCTATCCGCCTGTGGTCGAAGCCGTGCAACAGGCTACGGAACGCGGCACGAGTTTCGGAGCATCGACACCCTCCGAAGCGGATTTGGCGGAGCTCGTCATCGGAGCCGTGCCATCCATGGAGAAATTGCGCTTCGTCAACTCCGGAACAGAGGCGACGATGTCTGCAATCCGGTTGGCGCGCGCACATACCGGACGAAAGTACGTCATCAAATTTGAAGGGTGCTATCACGGGCATTCTGACGGACTGCTGGTGAAAGCGGGTTCCGGGCTAGCGACCTTCGGCATTCCCGGGTCGGCCGGGGTTCCCGAAGAGATCGTCCATTGGACCCTCGCGATCCCTTTTAACGATTTGAACGCCGTAGAAGCCGCATTCGCGGCCCATCCGGAAGAGATCGCGTGCGTGATCGTTGAGCCTGTCGTCGGCAATGCCGGCTGTATCCCGCCAGCACGAGGCTATCTACAGACCTTGCGCGAAATTACTCACGGGGCCGGAACAGTATTCATCCTCGATGAGGTGATGACCGGTTTCCGGGTGGCCTTCGGGGGAGCACAAGCACTCTACGGAGTCGAGCCGGATATGACATGCCTGGGCAAGATCATTGGTGGGGGACTTCCCTGCGCTGCCTTCGGCGGAAAGGCAGAGATCATGAACCGCCTGGCTCCTCTCGGGCCGGTTTATCAGGCGGGCACACTCAGCGGCAATCCGCTGGCAATGGCCGCCGGGATCGCGACGTTAAGTTATTTGGCAGAGCACCAGCATGAAATTTATCCGGCACTCGAGCAGAACAGCCGCACCGTTACGGAAGCCGTGGCGGAGGCTGCACGGGGAGCTGGCATCACTGTGAGCACGAACCGCGTCGGCTCGATGTTTACATGGTTCTTTACCCACGGCCCGGTTACCGATTTCGCCACCGCGGCGGTTTCCGATACTGCTGCATTTGCGCGCTTCCACCATGCAATGCTGGAAGAGGGCGTCTGGCTGCCTCCTTCGCAGTTCGAGGCTGCTTTCCTGAGCACGGCGCACACGAGGGAGGAGATTGAGTTCACGATTCAGGCGGCGCGCAAGGCCTTTGCGGAAGTACGCCGTCTAGCCTGAGTCAAGGGAAAGGACCAGTAAAGCAGGCCGACGACGAAGGCTACAGCAACTGCGTTCTGAGTTAGGCTGATCGATCCTTTGCCGGTTTAGGGCCTGGGTAATTTGCTATTATCCCAGCCTCCGCCAAGTGCTTTGACCAATTGCACGCTCGCCGCGAACTGCCGCGTGGTGATATCTGCCGCGGTCCGCTGGTTAGCCAACTGGGTAGTTTGAGCGGTGATGACCTCGAGATAGGTCGTCACTCCGCCCTTATACCGGTTGGTCGAAATCAGGAGAGAGCGCTCGGCGGAAGCGACTGCTCGCTGCTGTGCTACAGATTCCGAGTTCAGAATGCGCAAGCTGGACAGGCTGTCCTCGACATCTTGAAAGGACTGGAGCACAGTCTCGCGATAGTTCGCTACGTTCAGCTCATAGGCAGCGCGTGCCTCCTGGGTAACTGCGTGACGTCTTCCGGCGTCGAAAAGCAGTTCCGTTGCAGACGCACCCAAGCTCCAGAACGCGCTCGGTCCCTGAATCCAATTCCCGGGGCGGGAGCTCTCGAAACCACCTGTGCCGCCTAGGGTGATGGTCGGATAATAGGCGGCGATTGCGATACCAATCTGAGCGTTGGCGGCATCGGCCCGGCGCTCCGCCGCAGCAACATCCGGCCGGCGCTCCAGCAACTGCGAGGGAACGCCGAGGGGGATCTGCGGCAACACTAAGGTTAGCGGCGCCGCAGGCAGGGAAAAGCTTGAAGCGGGCACGCCGATGAGCGTTGCGATGGCGTGCTCGAACTGAGCCCGCGCGACGCCGACATCGATGTCCTGTGCCCTGGTCTGGTCGAGCTGAGTTTGCGCGAGCGCCACATCCGAATCAGTGGCGACCCCGCCGCGAAAACGCGTCTGGGTCAAATCGAGATACTGCTGGAACTGCACGACGGTGTTGTCGAGCAGTTGCTGCTGGGTGTCGAGGCCGTGCATCTCGAAATAATCGGTTGCCAACTCCGAGCGCAAAATCAATTCAACGTTCGCCAAGTCGCCGGCCGTAGCCTGTGCCGTGCCGCGCTGTGACTCGACCTGGTTTCGGATGGCGCCCCAAAGGTCAGGCTCCCACGTTGCCTGGCCAGCGAGAATGAGATCGTTGTAGGTGCTCACCGTTCCAACGTGTAACGCCCTATGTCGCGATTGGCGCGCGCGTGTAGCCGAAGGATCGAGGCTCACGGTGGGGTAGTACTGCGAACGGAAAACCTGAACCGCAGCGCGCGCCTGCATATATTGCTGATAGGCCGCCTTGAGGGTCTGATTTGAAACCGCAACTTTTTCTTCGAGCTGGTTTAATTGCTGATCGCCATATATCTCCCACCAATTGCCGCGAATTGCACTGTCATTCGGGCTCACCTGTTTCCATCCGCCGTCCGGCGGGTTCGGCGGAGGCATAGGAACGGTATCTTCCTTGAACGCTGGAGCCGTGGAGGCGGATGGCCGCTGATACGCAGGACCAACCCTGCATCCCGACGCCAGCAGCGCGGCGAGTGACACAGCAAAAAGAGGTAGTCCGAAACGGGGCCTACTAGAAGATGGCGATCCGGTCATTTTCCCGAACTCCCCGGTGGGGAATCAGCGTGCCCGGGACTCCCTGGCCCAGAACTTGCGGGTCTCGGCTCTCCAGAGGAGGAACCTGCAGCCGTCTGAGGCTGCCGCTGCGGCTGGACAACATGCACAGGTTCACCATCGATCAGAGAGTCGGGCGGGTCCTGGATCACACGCGAATCGCGATTGAGGCCGCTGATCACTTCGATGGTTCTGCCATCGTCCTGACCAACCGTTATATTGACGAGCTTTGCCTGGTCCCCATTTGGCCCCTTCACAACAGTCCCGACCTGCAATCCCTGTCCGCGGAAAATGAGTGTGGAGACCGGAATGATAAACGTGGGACGACTCGCTTTGAGGGCTACATGCACTTCAGCATAGGCGCCTGGCAGGAGCTTTCCGTCGCGATTGTCTACATCGACCTCAACCAGCAAGGTGCGCGAGGTGGGGTCGATCGCCCTCGCAGTCCGCACCAGCTTGCCGGAGAAGCTCTGCCCAGGAAACTCTGTGAACGTCAGCTGAGCGATCGTTCCGGGTATTGCCGCCGGCGAATATACCTGCGGAACATTGATATATACACGGAGGACCTGAATCGCGGAGATGTGGAACATTTCCACGCCGGCGCCCGAATTGATGAGCTGGCCAATGTCAACATTCCTTGCGGTGATGACGCCATCGAAGGGTGCGATGATCTTTTCGAAGGATTGCAGCTGTTCCAGGCGGCCCACGTTTGCCATGGCCGATTTCACCGTAGAGGTTGTCGATTCGGCCTGACTGGTAAAGGTATCCGTGTCCTGCTTCGAAACCGCATTTTGTGTGAGCAGCCCTTGATAGCGAGATGCATTCACCTTGGCAAGCGAGGCATTCGCCTGCGCTGTAGCCAGATCTGCACGTGCCTGCTGAAGTTGCTGATCGACCTCCGGAGTGCTGATCGTCGCCAGCAGTTGACCCTTCCGCACATGGGCTCCGATATCGAAGTACCACTTCTCCAGATACCCATCCGTGCGCGCATAAATCGGCGAATCGGTGTAAGCGTAAATATTGCCCGGCAGGGCGATTTCCGAGCTGTTAGCTCCAGTTGCCGGTGGAAGTGCGACCACGGATGGCGGCGCCAAAGCATACGTCTGATCCTTAAGCGTGCTACGAGCCTTCACCCGCGGCAGAATGCCGCTGACGATCACAACTGCAGCAACGATTAACAGGAGGACGATGACGAAGATCGCCTTGCGAGGAGAATATGGCCGAGGCTGCGGAGCATGGCCATGCTCTTTTTGAGGCGGCTGCGACGGATCGTCTTGTGTTGCCTGAATCATCCAAGGACTCCATTCGATGCTACGTTCAACGTTCCAGGCTCTCCTGCTCTGCAAGGGTCTCATCGCGCTGGCGCCGCCGCTTTTCTAGTCTGCCGTGCAGCATGCTGAAGAACACTGGCACGAAAAAGAGCGTGGCGGTTGTAGCGAAGAGCAATCCTCCGATAACCGCGCGGCCCAGAGGAGCGTTCTGTTCGCCGCCGTCGCCCAAACCCAGAGCCATGGGTATCATGCCGATGATCATGGCCAGGGCAGTCATCAGCACCGGTCTGAAGCGCGTGTACCCCGCGGCCAAGGCGGCGGCCCGGGCATTTCCGACATTTTCTTCCATTTGCTCGCGGGCAAAGCTTACGACCAGGATGGAGTTGGCGGTAGCGACTCCCATGGTCATGATCGACCCCGTGAGAGCCGGCACGCTGATATGGGTATGCGTGATGAACAACATCCAGACGATACCGGAAAGAGCGGCAGGCAGCGCCGCGATGATCATGAAGGGATCGAGCCAGGATTGGAAATTTACGACGATCAGCAGATAAACCAACAGAATGGAAAATGCCAGGCCGCTCACCAATCCGATGAACGAGGAGTTCATGGTTTGCACTTGGCCACGGAGCACCATGCGCGAACCACGCGGTAACTGCTTCTGATAACGGCTGACGATCTCCGTAAGTTGATTCGCGACGCTGCGCAGATCGGTATTGACGTAGTTGCCGTAGATATCGATCACCGGAGCGATGTCGTAGTGGCTGACCGTTGCCATCTCCGATCCACGCTGGATAGCAGCAAGGTTTCCAAGGATTTGGATCGGCTTACCCCCCATCTGGACGGGGTTTACCGGTCCGGAGAGCGCCCCTTGCATGGGCTGCAACTGCGAGGACGCAGCGGAAGTTGTCGCTGCAGAGGAAGTTGTCGCATTGGGCGGAGTAACGGGTATGTTCTGGAGATCCGAGAGGGTATCGAGATTATATTGCGGCGACTGGGCGGCGATGTTATAGCTCACCCCGCTTTTCGGGTCGAGCCAATAGGTCGGGCTGGTTTGATAGCTGCCGCTGGTGGCCACCAGCAGGCTCCCTACGATGTCGCGCTGCGTAAAACCGATATCCTGGGCTCGCGAGCGATCCACGTCGACGAAGAAGCGGGGATTGTTGAAAGGCTGTTGGATGCGAAGATCGGCCACGCCCGGCACGTAGCTGACCTCTTTGAGCAGCCGGTCGGCAATCTTTCGGTTCCCAGCCAGATTTGCGCCAATGATCTGGATATCGATCGGGGCCGGCAGGCCGAAGTTCAGGATTTGCGTCACCATGTCGACCGGCAACGTGTAAAACGTCACCCCGGGGAACATCTGAGGTAATTTCGCACGAAGAGCCTGGACGTAGTCATCCGTTGGATGGTGTGTCTGGCTGAGCGATACAGTAATGTCGGCATCCGCCGGACCGACAACGCCCGTGCTCGAGTACGAGAGGTTGATTCCTGAGTTTGGAATCCCGATGTTGTCGATCATGGTGACAAGTTCCCGTTGGGGAATTTCCTGGCGGATGGCCGAATCGACCCGATCGCAAAGGGCTGCCGTCTCTTCAATCCGGGTGCCGGTTTGGGCCCGGACGTGAAACCGGAACAGACCAGCGTCAACCGATGGAAAGAAATCCTGACCGAGCCACGGGTAGAGCAGCGCGAACGAGCCGATGGTGAAGACGGCAAAAAGGACCAGAAAGACAGTGCTATGCTCGATCGCCAGCTGCAGCAGGCTATGATACTGGCTCCGCAGCTTCTCAAAGTAATGCTCAAACAGTAGCTGCCCGCGAACCAGAAAGTTGCGGCTCGTTTTCTTCCGCTCGATCTCTTCCGGGTCGTGCTCGTGCAGCAAGTACTTGGCCATCGTCGGAACCACGGTGCGCGAGAGGAAGTATGAGGCCAACATGGCAAACACCACGGCCTCCGCGAGCGGAACGAAGAGATACTTGGCCACACCACCCATGAAAAACATGGGCACGAAGACGATACAGATGGACAAGGTTGAGACGAACGCAGGAACCGCAATCTGCGCGGCACCATCCAGAATCGCCTGTTCAACTTCTTTGCCCTCTTCGAGATTTCGATTGATGTTCTCGATCTCGACAGTCGCGTCATCCACCAAGATGCCGACAGCGAGCGCCAAGCCTCCTAATGTCATGATGTTGATCGTCTCCCCGAGAGCGTGAAGCAGGATCAGCGAGACGAGAATCGAGAGCGGGATCGAAACGGCAATGATCAGCGTGCTGCGCCAACTCCCGAGAAAGACAAGGATCATGACCGCGGTCAAGCAGGCAGCGATGATTCCCTCACGAACCACACCATCGATCGCGCCCCGAACAAAGAGCGATTGATCGTTGAGCGGCGTGATATGGAGTTGTGGGGGCAGTGTGGCGGCGATCGCTGGCAGCTTATCCCGGATGCCCTTGATGACATCGAGCGTGGAGACGTCGCCGATCTTCAGAATACTCATCAGCGTGGAGCGCTGGCCATCCACGCGAACGATATTGGTCTGCGGCGGAAAGCCATCGCGCACGTGAGCGACGTCGTGAATGTAAATCATCGCGCCGTTCACTTTTCGAATCGGCAGGTTGTTCAGTTCTGTAATGGTGGTAGGAGCGGCGTTGGTTTCAACCTGGTACTCGAATCGCCCCAGCTTCATCGTTCCCGAAGGCAGAATCAGATTCTGCACCGAGACCGCGTTCACCACGTCGGCTGGCGAAAGACCCTTGGATTGCAGCGCCTGGGTATTCAGGTCGATCTGCACCTGCCGCTGCTTGCCGCCATACGGATAAGGGCTTTGAGCGCCATCAACGGTGGCAAGCTGCGTACGGATGAAGTTCATTGCGTAATCGCTGAGCTGCTGCTCCGAGAGGCCTTCGCCGGAGAGGCCGAGTTGCAAGACCGGTACACTCGAAGCCGTATATTCAATGACTAGCGGAGGAGTTGTTCCAGGAGGCAGGAAACGCAGCTGTGTTTGTGAGACTGCGGTGATCTGCGCGATGGCGGTTGTGACATTGGTGTGCGGCTGTAGATAGACCTTGACCACCGCGACCCCGACGAGGGATTGCGACTCTACATGCTCGATATTGTCGACGGTTGTGGTGAGCGTGCGCTCGGTCAAGGTCACAATCCGGTTCGTCATATCCTCGGCTGAAAGGCCTTGGTACTGCCAGATGATGCTGACGACAGGAATGTCGATGTTCGGGAAAATGTCCACCGGAGTGCTCATGATCGAGAGCGGGCCCAAAATCATAAGCAAGAGCGCCAGCACGGCAAACGTATAAGGCCGCCGCAATGCAAGACGAACAATCCACATTTTCTAGCCCACTCCTAAGAACCCTGTCCGCAGCTCGCAAGAGTCAGGAACGAGAGGTTAAGAAATCCGGAACGAACCACGGATGCTTTGGTATGAACCGTTGGATGGAGAGATTACGGAGAAGTTCGCAGATCACACTCTTGTTCTGTCACCTTCTCAAGGTGCTTTTAGGCAAAGTGAAAAAAATCTTTCAGATGGCACAGCAAGCCAATTATACGTTTGAATGGAAATAGATGGCCCTGATTCCTAATAGACGTCACTTTAAGACACCGAAGACTCTTTTGAGAAGATAGACTCCGAAGCCATAAGCAGGAAATAGAGGAAGAGTTTGTCGAAGCGAAGACGACGCCATGCGGAACCATTCGTTCCATTTTGCCGGGACGACCAACGCATGAAGTGTTCTAAAAGCCCGAGCCTCCGGGGTTGCTAACCGGAGGCTCAAGATGAATGCGCGGTATTCGATCCTAACCGATGAACCTGGCCCTATTTGGCCAGCGCAGACTCAAGCACAGCAGTGGAGATGTTGACGTTCTGCTGCGGGTAGTAAGCATTCGCAACGTATTGTTGAAGCATGCGGTTGGTGTTGAAGAAGGACCCATTCAAAGCTACGGTCGAACGCATCAGATTGCACCACTCTTCGGGTTGGCGATAGAAGAGGGGAAGGATGGTCGATTCCAGCCGCTCGTAGAGGCTGGCTACCTCCTCTTGCTGTGTATCCCGATCGGCGATAGCCCAGCCCGTATAGCCCTCGAGACAGCCCTCAATCCACCAACCGTCAAGGACGCTTAAGCTGGGAACTCCGTTGAGGGCCGCCTTCATTCCACTCGTACCCGAAGCCTCGTAAGGACGGCTCGGCGTATTCAGCCATAGATCGACGCCCGCGGTCAGAAGAGCCCCCAACTCCCACTCGTAGTTCTCCAGGTAAACAATCTGCAAAGCCTCTGACTTGACCTTTGCGGCAACTTCGAAGATCCGGCGAATCAGACTCTTTGCTGGGTCGTCGTGAGGATGCGCTTTGCCCCCGTAGAGGATTTGAATTCCGCCAAATTTCGTTGCGCAGCGCAACAAACGCTCCGGATCTGTGAAAAGCAGATCAGCGCGCTTGTAGGTTGCCACGCGGCGCGCAAAACCAATCGTGAAGACATCGCTGCGCAACGCGACGCCGGTCCTTCCCGCGACCTCTTCGATCAGCCGCTGCTTCGACTCACTATGGGCTTTCTGAACCTCGGCAACGGGAATGTCGATCGCATAGCGCAGCTGTACATTGTCATTGCGCCACCGCGGCATGTTGCGGTCGAAGATCGCCTGCATCGGCAACGATGTCCAAGTGCCAGCGTGAACGCCATTGGTGATGGCATCGATCCGGTACTCGGGAAACATCGCCCGCGAGATCTTGCCATGTTGCATGGCGACTCCGTTCACAAAGCGTGAAGCCGCGAGCGCGACGTACGTCATATTGAGCATGCCTTCGTGATAGCCACCCATTCGCTCTAACAGATTCGCGGTTTCCTGTCCCAGAATGCGATTTGTCTGTTCTGCGGTGAAACGATCGTGACCTGCCGGGACTGGTGTATGGGTAGTAAAAACGCAACGGCTCCGCACCACGTCGATGTCTCTCGGTTCCAAGGTTCTCCGGAGTTCCCCGTGAAGTTGTTGCTCCATCAAGGCCACGGTGAGCAACGCCGCATGGCCTTCATTCATGTGATAGACATTGATTTTATGTTGCAAGGCTTGCAGAATCCGGACGCCGCCGATCCCGAGTACGGTCTCTTGGGCCAGCCGATAATCGGCGTCTCCACCATAAAGATGATCGGTCAGTATCCGGTCCCGAGGATCGTTCTGTTCCAAATCCGTATCGAGCAGATAAACCGGCACAATGTGCCCTGTGATGCCTTCAAGATCCCGGCGCCAGGCTCGCACGGAGACTGGCCGCCCTTCGATGGTGACTTGAACGATCGGCTTTTCGGGCTGAACTTGGCGCTTGACGTCCCAAGGCTGGTCCTCCTCCGTTTGGACCCCGTTGGCATCCAGATGCTGGCGAAAATATCCTTTCCGATGAAGCAAGGTGACAGCCGCCAATGGCAATCCCAGATCGGCCGCGGATCGCAGAGTGTCTCCGGCCAACACTCCCAAGCCGCCGCTGTAGGTCGGAATGTTGGGCGCGAGTGCAATCTCCATGGAAAAGTAAGCGACGATTCCGTCTGGTTCGGGAAAGGCAACGGACTCGAACCCCTCCGGCTGATTTACGAATGACATAGAAACGTTTTTCCCCCGGGTTATGCTCTAAGCTGCACTGCGATCCAAGCGTTGCTCGAAGGGAAAATCCTCGGCGCCGCCTGAAATCGCGCACTCTTCTATAGACACACGTCCGCCCAATAAAGTACTCGCTGTTTCGGCGCAGGGTTTCTCTATGAGCCAATGAGTCATTCTAACAACCTCATCAAGGCTCGGCTTGAGGAAATATCTGCACTTACGTGGATTTGGCTTGATCCTTCTGTGGGATCACGGGAATCGTACTCGCCCCGTTACAACTTTGATTCCAGCAATTCCCTTTTCCAATGCCAACCACCTGATCTTTTCCTGATGTTTTCCTGATCTACACCCGCCCTAGATGAAAACACCGAATCTGGGCATAAATTCCCCGAAGGGAGAGAAGCTCCCCGAGAAACGGAAGGTCCATAAGGTTACCTACGTTTCCGTCAGGGTTCACAAAACTGCCGCTGAATCGATGGGATGCAGATTCGTGGAGCATTCGCTCGATTGCACGCAGTTTTTCCTCGATTCGTTCGATGGGGTCGATCATTCACAAGGAAAATGTTTCTACGCGCGAGGCAACCCTGCGAGGACCCGGTCTGTCGCGATACTCAGCCGGTCCCAGAGCACATCGAGCCAATCTAGGTGTTCGGGTTTCATAAGCACGGAACGCAAGCAAGTAACGGCGGTTGGACCATTCTGGTTCTGATCTGACCACGGCGGGAAGAAGGCAACGGGCAACTGAACGAGAGCGAGGTGCAAGTCGCGGAGAGCAGCTTCCGCAAAGATGCGTTGCGCCCGGTCGGAGGACTCGGCAATGCTCGGGGAGCGCACAGCCCAGACGACGATATCCAGCTCCGGCCGGAAAGGAGAAACGAAACGGCGATCGGCACGAATTCGCTGATGCAATTCAAGTGCTGCCTGACGGCAACGGCATAGGCTGGCTGCGAACTCTCCCTCACGCGTAAGCGGCAATAGCTCTTGAGTCGCCCATAGGGCTACGGCCGAGGCTCCCGCCCGGGAGCATTCCAGGCTGATCTCGCCCAGATGCAACTCTTCAGAGCTGAAGTAAGTGTAAGGAGAGTCGTGCTTATAGAAGCGGCCTACGGATGGATCACGAAAGAGGACGCACCCGCAACCATAAGGTTGCAATCCGTGCTTGTGAGGGTCAACAACAATCGAATCGGCTTGAGCAATGGATGCGAACGCCTGCGCAGTATCTTCAGCCAGGTTGTCGGCCAGGGTGAAATATCCGCCATACGCCGCGTCCACGTGGATGCGGAAAAAGAATCTGTCGCGGAAAGCAAGCAACTGATGGAGCGGATCGACTGCGCCGGTCGCTGTCGCGCCTAGAGTGACCACCACGGTCCCGACGTCACCTTCAGCAAAGATGGCCTCAAGAGCCGCAGGATCCATGCGGCCTCGCGCATCAGTCGCAACACTGATAAACGGCAGGCCCAGCACTTCGCTAATTCTGCGGTGGGTGTAGTGCGCCTCCTCGGACGCAACAACTCGCTTTCCCGGCGCAAGCCGCCCCGCAATCCACAGAGCCTCGAGATTGGCAAAGGTCCCGCTGCTTGTCAGGTGCCCTAAAAAATCCGTCCAGCCAAACATCCTTGCTATTGCACGAACCGCTTCCACTTCCATACGCGAGCTGGCGCGCCCTCCGTCGAGCGCGTGATTATTGGGATTGATCCACATCGCCAACGCATAAGCTGCACGGGCCAGCGGATGCGGAGGCTTGAGCATCTGCCCGGCGTAGAGCGGGTGGAAGTACGGATAATTGTCCGCCATCCTTCCTGCAACCCGATCGAGGACGGCAGCCATCTGCTCGAAGCCCGGGTCGAATTCATTAAGCAATTTCGGTTCGTCCACTAGCTTCGATTGATCGGCCAGCTTCGGCAGACTGCCGAAAGCTTTTTTGAGAATGGGGAGACTGCGGGAAAGAAGGTCGAGCGAGAGATCGTCAGCCATGCTTTTGAAACAGGATACCCGCGGCGCGCAACTCCCGGCGCGGGGCATGGAACCTTTCTGCTTGAACGTATCTGGTAAAATTAGGGGGCGTAAGACCGAACCGGCAAGAGCAGTTCTCGCCCCGTCGCAAGTTTCTGCCAGCAGTGGCTCCGATTCACTCAAGCGCAATTCAACAGAGGTACGGCACCAAATGGAACAAGGTACAGTGAAGTGGTTTAATGACGCAAAGGGCTACGGTTTCATTTCTCGTCAGAATGGCGAGGATGTTTTCGTGCACTACTCGGCCATAAGCTCAAACGGATTTAAAAGTTTGCAGGAAGGTCAGGCAGTGCAGTTCAACGTGGTCAAAGGACCCAAGGGCTGGCAAGCGGCTGATGTGCAGCCTCTTTAAGACTGGGGAGAGACCGGAAAAAAGTTAACGAACAAGGGCGAAGGGCGCCTCCTTTGCCCTTGTTTTTGAGCGCGCTTGTTCTTTCCGGCGCTCCGGTTGCGCAATGCTCCAAATCTGTCCAACCTAAATCTCGGCGCCGGAGCATTCAGCTGCGGGAGAAGGATCGGCCCGCGCGATAGGCTTTCCCAGTGCCAGTTTCGGCAAGCGCCTCCAATGCGTCGCAAGCGGTCTTCAATCCATCTTCGCGCCTGAGCTGCTCCCCGATTTCGGCGGCCCGTTGCCGAATCCTATTACTCTTGAGCAAACCGTTGATTCGCTTGGCTGCGAGCTCGGCCGTGTACTGGGGCCGCCGGATGACTCGCGCCACTCCCAGCCGCGCCGCTCTCCGCGCATTGTCTGGCTGATCGTGGCTATACGGCATCACCAGCATAGGTTTTCCGGCCTGAAGTGCTTGCGCCGTGGTGCCCACCCCGCCTTGATGAATCACCACCGAGGCACGGGGGAAAAGTTTAGAGTACGGCGCGTATTCGGCGACACAGAGGTTCTTTGACCTATCGTTGGGACGGTTACGAGGGTCATTCCCCACCAGAAGCACCGCCGGCCGGCCAACTAAATCCGCAGCCCGCGCGCTCTGTTCGAAGAAATCGCCCGCATCCAGAACCGCCGCGGAACCCAAGGTAAAGACGAGCGGTAGCGAACTTCTATCGATACTCTCTTCAACGAAGTGCTCGATCTCCGGCTCCAGATCGCGCTTGTCCGCGTCGCCGTCATAGAAGACAAAGCCGGTCACCTTAGTCGATGGCGGCCAGTCGGGCTGCGGTTCCCCAAACAGCCGGGAGAACATCGCCAATACGAGATGCGGTGAGTGCTTCGCCTCGAAGATCGGATCTCTTCCCTTGGGAAGACCGAGCTCAGCGCGCAATTGATAGATGGGCTCCGGCCAGCTCCGCGTCACCCAGCGGGCAAAACGGGCGACGACCTTGCCCATGCCGGGCAATGCGGGTTCCAGCCTCGCCAACATTGGGTAGGGTGGCAAGACTGGCGAATCATAGCGGGAAAAGAACGAGAGTGGAGCGAGAACAAACGATGCCCATGGAATTCCAGTGACTTCCGCCACCATGGGCGCCTGGTAGACTAGTTCGCCTGCTAACAACAGATCAGCGCCGCCAGAACTTTCTACGGCTGCGAGAAGCTCGCGATAGCTCTGCCGGATGGCAGGGAAAAGGATCTCCCGCAGCGTCCGCTCGGTTCCCTTTCGAATATCCATCAACATGGCTACCAGGCGGCTGTCTTCCGGATCGAGGATTGGACCCACTGGCAAAAACTCGATGCCAAGCGGCTCTATTTTGCGGCGAAAGATCTCGGGGACAGCAAGTACGGGTCGGTGGCCGCGCCTGGCAAGCTCAAGCGCCACGGCGATTAGGGGATGAATATCCCCAAGCGTACCGAAACTCGAGAGGACAATGCGCATGCGCTGCGGGCCGCTATTCTCTGGAACCGAACTCGATTGTAAATGGTGCTGCGAGCACGGGGACTCGCAGCTTCGCCGCCCAAAAGTGCGACTCGGATGCGGAGAGGTGCCTAGGACCTGTTAACACTATTAGGGCGAACAGCGTTGCGAGCGAAAACCAAGCCTGGCGAGGCGGGGGCCGAAGGCTTTGGTGGCTCCAAGGCTAGGCTAATAAGAAGTTCATAGGCACTCCAGAAGCGAAAGAGGTCGCTTCCGGCGGTTCTCGCGTGAGAGATGCGATCAGTTACGAGGGCTGAAATGCTTTTGCTCTAGAACTTGCTCTCGAAGACAAAGAAGCGGCGCTCCAGTTCGAACTGCTCGTGTGCCTTTTCACTCGACTGGAGCCACGCAGCGCATGCTCCCGAAGGAGCCTGTCCCCGCCCAATCTGGGACCGGCAAGCAGCGCGGGGATGGTCGTAGCTTTCGAACT
>DASYBJ010000601.1:0-3344 GCA_036500845.1 Acidobacteriaceae bacterium | reverse complement strand
CGCGGGCACTCGACGACTATCTGAATGAGGCCACCGAGCGGATTATTCGTGAGGAAGTCTTCGGCGATGCCGAGGAGGCGGAGGAGCGGACTGAAGCTCCCTCCCAGCAATCAGATTCTCATTTGAAGTAAAAGGTTGAGGCGGTAGGGAAGCTTTGGACATATCGGGTGGTGTCGTGCGAGGGAGGAACGAAACCTCTTCGTCTTCCTCGTCAGGCTCTTCAACCGCGATTACGCCTGCATTGTCGCCCGCACTATGACAAGGCCAAGCCAGCCCGGGGAACCAAAAATCCGGGGGTAGAGAGCTGTGGTTTCCCACCCTACGCGCCGAAAGGCGTGGCGCGTAGAATGGGGCACCCAACGTCCGCGGCCCAAACACTTGATTCTTACTTATCCAAATCCGACCGGTTGGGCACGGGACGAGACTCCCGCCAGGGACACTTGTGAAGAACCCATCAATCTACGTCGCCGCTCTCGGGCATCGTTCGGGGCTTCTGTTCGAGATTGAGCTCAGGCTGGTGGGCCTCGCGGAGTTGACGATTCAATTCTGGAATGGATGAATCTTTCCAGCGTGCCCAACTTTGAAGCTCTCCCGATAGCTCCTCTTCGACATCTTTCGCTGCCTGTTGTTGGGCCACCGTAGGTGCCGCATCCGCCTGTCCTACCTGCTTGTAGAGTGATGTTGCTTCTTCGCTGAGCTCATCAAGCCCCGGCTTTTTCTCCCCCGAGACTTCCCCGCCGGCAAGTAAAGTCGCGAGCCCACTGTCCAGGTTGTGCAGCGAGTCCTTTAGCTGTTGCGGATGCGATTTTTCGGAGAGCTTCTCGATTTGCTCCCGTATGGAATGGGCTTCGAGAGACGCTTCCGAACTAGTGGAGACCACTCCGGCAAGGCGGCTCTGGATTGCAAAGAGTCCCTCCAGATCACCTGGCGTTGCGTCGACCCGTGGATCCATCTTGACCTCGAGTGGAACGGTCAAGACCTTGCCATTTGCAGTCAGGCGAACTTTGTAGATGCCCGGCATTGCGAGTGGTCCCTGCGGTATGCGGGGCGTGTCGTGGGGAACCGCCGAGATAGGATATTCATACTTGGTGGCTATGGGCGAGGCATATCTAAGATCCCAGACCCACCTGTGCATGCCAGCATTGGCTGGCAATGTCCTAGACATTCGCAGCCAATAGAGCGGGATAAGTTGTCTGGATAATTCCTCCTGCTTAGCCTCTGAAGCGGCGGTGCTCGTGTATGTCCGCACTAACTTATCGTTGGCATCTAAAATGTCAAGTTCTACTAGACCAGAAACCGATTCAGGAAGACAGTAGTCGATCACCGCGCCGTCGGGGGGATTCTGTCCCACAGGCTCATCGATGGGCAAGGGCGTGTCCGTGTTCGTACTTCTCCGAATGCGATATGCAGTTTCCGGCTTGAAGAGGAATGCATCCGTCGTTGCTTCGACGGGGTTCAGTTCGCGCAGTGGCGAGATGTCGTCCAGGATCCAGAAGGAGCGTCCGTGGGTGGCAACGATCAAATCATTGTCTTTGATCCAGAGATCGCGCATCGACGTATGAGGGAGATTGAATTGGAGCGGCTGCCAGTGATCCCCGTCATCGAGTGACATCCAGACTGCAGTCTCGGTCCCCGCAAACAGCAGACCCTTACGGACTGGATCTTCGCGCACTGTATTTACCGGCGAATTGTCGGGCAGATCAGCGGAGATGGATTGCCACGTCGCCCCGCCGTCATGGGTGCGGTAGAGATACGGATGAAGGTCATCGATACGGAAACGGCTGACAGATACGTAGGCTGTGTCATCGTCGAAATGAGAGGCGCCGATCTGTGTGACCTTGCTCCACGGAATCAGCTGCGGTGGAGTTATATCTCTCCAGTTCTTTCCGTCATCTCGAGTGATCCATAGCAGACCATCATCGGTTCCTGCCCAAAGCGTGTCCGCAGTCCTAAAGGAAGGCGCGACGGAGTAAATTGCGCCGCGGCGTTCTGCAGCCTCCTTTGCAGGAAGCGGCGATAGAGACCCGGGCTGCCCGGAGTGCTCGCGGCTCAAGTCGGGACTGATCTTCTGCCATGACTTGCCATAGTCTCTGGTCTCGAAGAGCACGTTGGCCGCATAGTAGAGCCGATGCTGGTCGACTGGCGAAAAGACGATCGGCTCGGTGCGGTCGGCCCGGTAGTGCTCCAGATCGCGGACCGGGATCGGGGTGACGTTCTGCACCTGGCCGGTGATCGCGTTGAACTTGGATACTTCGGAGCGTCCCGCACCAAAGACGATATCGGGATGTAGCGGGTCGGGCGCAACATATCCATATTCGATGACCCCGGCCGGATGCCACTCACGAAAAGTAATTAACCCATCATTGCCTCTGCTGGAGATACAGACGGAGCCGCTCTCCTGCTGTCCTGCGCAGACTTTGTAGGGGAAGGTATTCGTCACCGCTACATGATAGAGCTGCGCCGTCGGCTGGTTGTACCAGGAGCTCCAGCTCTCGCCCCGATTCACGCTGACCAGCGCGCCCTGGTCGCTCACCAGCAGAATAATGTTGGGATCGTTCGGATTGATCCACAGGTTTTGATAGTCGTCTCCGCCGGGCGCGCCTCGCAGGCTAGTCCAGGTCTTGCCGCCATCGACGGAACGCATTGTGACAATGCTGGCGCTGTAGACGACATCCGGGTCTTTCGGATCCACCATGGGTATGGCCAGATCGCCACCGCCGATTTTCATCGCCGGACGCGGATCATCGGTTATCTTGTACCAACTCTCGCCCGCGTCGTCGGAGCGGTAGAAGCCAAGTCCCGCTCCCGAAGCATATGCACTCTTCTCCGTAGTCGAAAGCGTCGCGTACAACCGGTTTGGATTGCTCGCGGCGATGGCAATTTGAATCTGTACCAGATTCTTCGGTAGCCCTTTCGTCAAGGGACGCCAGGTATCTCCCCCGTCCGTGGATTTGAAAAGGCCGCCGTTGGTGCCCTGGTAATTGTTCTGATCTTCCCAGGGGCCCAGGCGCGACTCCCACATTGCGGCATACACCACATTGGCATGCGAAGGATCAATCACGACTTCTGAGCCGCCCGTCTTGGGATCCTTGTAAAGAACTTTTTTCCACGTCTCGCCGCCATCGGTCGAACGGAAGATCCCGCGCTCTTCATTCGCGCCATAGGGATGACCGAGCACGGCCGCGAAGAGCCGGTTAGCATCATGGGGATCGACGGCGAGCGCCGGAATCTGTTGACTCTCTCTCAGCCCGAGATGCTGCCATGTCCGGCCCGAATCGATGGATTTATAGAGGCCATCTCCGACAGAAAGGTCCGGCCGGTGCAATCCTTCGCCACTCGCCACA
>DASYBJ010000600.1:0-11053 GCA_036500845.1 Acidobacteriaceae bacterium | reverse complement strand
TACCAGCCGCTTGGTCTTATCGAGCTTCTGCCACCAGTCCGGAAGCGGATGCTGTCCTGGAGTGGGAGGGATATAGCCGATATAGCGCACCTTTGAAGAAGACACAGAATGCCCAGGATACTGGAGGCTCTGAATGCTGGGGTGCAAATAGAGGTCGGGTAAAGTCGACATGCACTCGAGGACTGGACAAGGAAGCGGCCCGCATCCAAGGGTTGCCAGCGTCTTATCAAATGCTGCTTGGACTGGCCTCAGTATCACGCGCTCGCGCTCACCTCGTGCTACTTCTAACTCTTCCGCTGAAGCTCTCGGGGCGGCGGGCGGCACGGCTTTCCCACTAAAGAGGTCGAGCACGGTGATGCCCGCATGAACAACAGTGGGGCGATTTTGACGCCCACCCAAAAGCAGGGGCAGTGTCCCGTAAAACATGGATTCGGTCAGAATGACATCGGCAGGAAAGTCATGCAAGGCCATCTCAAGACCAGCTGCCTGCGCAGGAAGCTGGGGTAAAAAAAAGTGCTCAAGAATGAATCTAGTCCGCTCAAGCGGCTCCTTCTCATGAACTTCTGGATGTTTCGCGAAAAACTGTGTAGCCTCCACATCTGCCTCCGGAAGCAAGGGGATGAAGCTTATTCCAGCAGCTTCGACCAGAGGCTTGAATGTGTTTCCTGTTTGTACGAGAACCTCATGACCGTGCTTCACAAGGATTCTGGCTAATCCCAACAGGGGATTCAAATGACCAGGGATGGCTGTCGTGAGGATCAATATTTTCATACTGTGATTAACAACCGGGCGGGCAGCTTTATTCCTGCCACTTCGTGGATAGCGCTACCCGCGCTTCGTTCATGCTTGCAGCTACAGTTACTGAATGCTCAACGGTTTTGGGACTACAAGTTCTCCTATCAGTAATGGGGAATTGCGTATCGGAGCCGGAGTTCGCGAGTTGTCTGCCGCGCGAGCACTTGCCGATCGTTTCGAAGAGCTCCCGGTTGTTCATCACAGTTGGAGCGCACGATCGTCCCTCCCGCACACACTCCAGCCGGGGCGTACCACAGGGAAGCATTGCCACAATAGGTATCTCGTGGCTACTTTGTGGAAAGACTCTTGCTCTTGGGTCCCCACAGAGACACTCGGAAAGGCAGCCCCACCGAAAACTGAAGATTTGGAGTATCTGGTGTCAGACCCACACCAAAGCTCAGATCGATCGTCCGTCCAGGCGCATACAGATAGGTCATTCCCAGCCGCAGAGTGCCTTCAACCAGAGAAGACGAAGGCACACCGACGCCATTCAAGTGCGTAGCTCGAGTAAAGCGTTGATCCCAGCCCATCGTCATCGAAGTCTCAGGATTCAGTGCCAGAATCGACCCAATCTGGAATCCAAAAGCATTTCCTTCCTTGATGTGTCCCACCATCGTTGCGGATGGGTTGTTCGGATCGCTAACCGGGACAGTGTGGTTGGCCGCTAGGTTGGCCGTATAGGAAAGATTGCCGAAGAACACCACGGGATCATTTGACTTCGCCATTGTGAGATTTCCCTGCCACGCATTGAAACCCGTGCCCAGGGCTACCTCGCTGCTCTGTAAGTTGAAGGAGTCCTTCCCAGTCGTCGACTTGAAGAGCACATTCGCGACAATATCGGGCATCTGTCCCCGCTCAGTCGTAATTTGCCGCGAAACCGATGCCGAGATGTCACCCAGTCCGAAACTTCTTGAGGAAGTCTCCTTATTGTTCGCATCGACCGCCTCGAACTGCTCGTAACCATACGGTATTCGGAAATCCATCTGAAACTTGCGCGGTAGCCCCAGCCGCGCAGTAAACGTCGGGAGCAGATAGTTCTGGCGTACGCGCTGGGAGGTGATGTCGCCCACCACCAGCACCGGCAGCAGCGCGAAGCCATTCACTGTGAGGTGATCGGAGGATGCGCTGAAGTAAGAGGCCGTGTTGTCGATCTCAAGCGTACCGGACGGTAACAGCAGTCCCCCACGTACGATCAAGGCTTGGTCTAGTGCCTCAGTCGCTTGCCGCTCCGCCTTGTCGTAGGTCGAGTTGGACACAACCGAGGTTGCCGCGGAACTAAGTGCAAGAGCTGCCGGACTCGGCTCTCCATGGGCTTTGGCCTCAGGCGCGTCCACTCCATTCAGTCTGCGCTCCAACTCCGATACCCGCTCCAGGAGGTTGCGGATGATCGCGTCTCGTTCGCGTAATGCTTCCTGCAGCTTCACATCGATCGGATCCTTAGCCGGCGGCTGTGGGGCGCCCGCGGCTGCCGTTTGAGCTTTCATCGATCCCACAAATAACAGCAGCATGAGGATTGGTCGCACTAAGGTTCGCTGTAACATTGAGCTTACCTTTCACTCAGTACAACCAAAGATGCGGAGCCGTGATCCCGATCTCGCGTGAAATCACAGTCTCGTCGGGTACCAATCTTGACGCCATCGAGATCTTGTTCGCAGGGATCATCCTGTCGTCTGGTGGGTGAACGACGAACACGACGCCACTGTTCCATAACTTCTGGAAACGGTCAATCCGCATCGTCAGGTTGCCAAAGCCTGGGTCGGCTAGAATGAGGCGGCCCGAATCGATGCGCTTCACGACGATGAAGTGGTCGAAGCCCTTCACTCGTATCGGCACAATGACTGATGTCTTCTGCTGAGCGAGATCTTCGATGGACATACCACGAAAGCCCTCCGCGTGATAGCCCCTCGCCTCGGCGAAGTGCTTCAGATCCAGCAGGGAAAATCCGCCGCGGGAGCGTACCCGCTTTGCATCCACACGGTGCAGGAGCCACACCACAATCGCGGTCTCCGGGGTATAGTCCTTGAAGTCATAGGTCAGCACGGTGCTTAGCGCCGCGGCGCCACAACTGATATCCCAGCGCTGCCGTACCACGCCCTCACTGCGAATCTCTTGCATGCTGCGAATATTCTTGCTCCCCTCCGCTCCCTTCGCAGCTGCGGAGTTCTGCGCACACGCGGGAGCGGGGAGGATTACAAGACTTGCGAGTGCCATCGCCCATACAGGGGCGAGTATCGTCTTACGTCGGGTCATCAGTGTTTCCCAGCAAGGTTGGACTGCATCAAAGTCCCGACCGTCGAGTTGATATTGACGTTGAGATTGAGCAGCACATTGATGTTAGAGTTGACAGCATTGATGTTGACCAGAGAACTCAGGTTTTGCTGTGCCTGGCCATTCAACGTGAGCGAACCCATGTTGTTCCCGGTCATGGGCGCTTTCAGAACAGACAGCGTGCCTGCGCTCGTCACTAATCCATTCGCAGTCGGCACTGCGCCCTCAAACTTCACCACTCCATCGGAGATTCCGGCCGAAATTCCACCAGCCGTGACCCGGTCTAGCGCGGCATCATTCAACGGCTCTCCCCTATGCTGGATTGAGCTCTGAGCAATGCCCGCCTGGCTAAGCAGTGCAAGACTCGCAATCATTAACAAACGATTCATAACCCCTCCTGGGAACCACCGAAGACGCAGGGCAGAGTTCCGCCGCTACATTGGAACCCTGCCCTGTCACCGCTCTTAGCGAGTTTGCGTGGTAAGGTTGACCTGGTTAAGAGTGGGCATGGAATTTATGTTTGCGGAGCGGGCAACGTTGACCCCATTGGCAACCATGCCTCCCGCGGAATTCACGATGTTTAATGCCGAGGCGTTCTGTTCAGCTGCGCCAGACAGATCAACGCTGTTGTTAGTGTTTGTGTTGATCGTCCCGTTGAGCGCTGCGATGTTGGTTGCAGTGGCTTCAGCGGCAAAGGCAATCGGCGTAACCGTCGCTGCGACGGCGACGTTTGCGTTATTCTTTTCCTTCTGCTTGTTGATGTTGATCTGGTTCACCGTGGCTCCACTGTTGGTATCCTGGCTCGTCAGACTACTGTCGTAAATATTGACGCCATTGGCTACTAAGCTATTGCTTGAGTTCACGATATTGACGCTCGACGCGCCACTCAACGCGGTACCGCTCAGGTTAACTGATCCAGTATCGGTAGTGGTGACGGATGCAGCATCTATCGCGATAGCGCTTCCTGCGGTGACACTGTCCATCTGGCTGTCGCGCAGCGGCTGCTTATCGGATGCGTGTTTGGCCTGGTCTTGTGCAAAGGCAGAGCCGCTGACGAGAACCGAAGCTGTGACAAGTGTGCGAACGAGCTTATTCATATGTCTCCTAATCTTTGGTTAACGAAGCTCGACCATTTACGCAGCTCAGGGGAAGCCGCATAATGGACAATCTGACACCTCCAGCAGCACTCCACATCAGAGAAAACGCTGCTCGGCATCGCATAACTGTGCGATTGGTTCTGCACAGGTAGAACCCCACTTAGGATCCTCGGTAGTACCCCCTATCCAACGCAAGCTCCCCAATTGTAACGTTTACTTTCTAAAGAAAGCGTAAGATCGTGATGGTGCTTCCGATTCGGGATTTTGATCCCGTGGTGGTGACATATACAACAAATAGGCCAGCTACTTATTCCCGCTGGATTAAGCCTATGCGTGTCAGAGCAAAAAATGATAAAGTAATCCGCGCGGGAGTGTGCGGTGCGGCGGAGTAAAGGCAGGCCGTCTATCTTGACTTTTGAGTCTGGACTAGTGCTCGCGGTTCTGTGTACCGGTCGCCCAACTAGGGTTTTAACGATTGTTTATTCGGGCAGAGGCTTGCCTTTGGTTTCGCGGGCAAAAGGAAGAGTAACGAGACCGATAAGAAAGACGAGACACATGGTCACGCCAGCATAACGCATGGGCTCCGGCTTGTTTGCATATACCCGACTTGTGAGTAAACCGAGAGCGAGCGGACCAATGGCAGCGATGAAACGACCCACGTTATAGCAGAATGATATTCCGGTACTGCGGAGGCGAGTTGGAAAGAGCTCAGGAAGATAGATCGCGTAACCGCCAAACAGCCCAAATTGCGAGAACCCCATTAACGGAATCATCCATAAGATATCGCTAAACGTCCTCAGGTTCCAGAACGTGAAAGCTGTCGCGGACATAGCGAATATAAACCAGATCGCGAAGGATACTTTGCGTCCGGCGAGTGATGTAAGGTGCGTGAAGCCGTAAACGCCGAAGAAACCACCGGCATTTTGCAAGAGCGATGTTATGCCAATCCAGAGCGTTTTTTGCCCTGCGGTCATGGAAGTCTTATCAAGAACGGAACGCAACAGGTCAAAGCTGAAAAAACCGATTCCCCAGAGGCCCACAACTCCTGCGAAGGCGAGCAACGCACCGACGATGGCATTCCTGCGCCAACGGGATTCAGAAAACAGGTCTCTAACGCTGCCAAGATGTTTGTCGTGGTTCTCCGCCTTTGCGCGGCGCCAGACCTCCGGTTCGCTCAGCTTTTGGAAGATTGGAATGCATAGGAGTGCGGGCAGAGCGCCGACAACGAACATGATGCGCCAGGCGCTCGAAATCACACCTGATTGCTGAAGGTGACCGAGCATAATACCGACCAGAGCGGCGAGCATGTTTCCGACGGTCGAGAGGGCCTGCAGCCAACCCAAAGCGTAGGGCCGTGCACGATCCGAGAACGTCTCGGCAACAAGCGCAACACCAACGGAAAACTGTCCTCCTACTCCGAGGCCGGTAAGAAACCGATAGAACGAGAAATCCCATACGCTGGTAGAAATAACGCTGAGGCCAGTAAACGCAGCATACAAGAGGATCGTGAAGGTCATTGTCTTGACGCGTCCGATACGGTCACCAAGGATGCCAAAGAAGACACCACCGCACGCCCAGCCGATCATGAAGATCATGGTGGCGTAACCGGAGTACTCAGCGACGCGTGCGGCGCCCGCAAGATCACCCGGAAGCAACTTCATTAGGTCGACGATCGCGGGCCGACGTGCCAGGTTGAACAACTGTTGATCCATCGTGTCGAACATCCAGCCAAGCGATGCAACGACGAACACCAGCCACTGATACCGACTCAATTCCCTGTACCAAGGAACAGTTCCGGCAGTCTGGGTGGCTGGAAACGCTAAACTATCGAGATGTAACTTGCGACCGCCTCTCACCCCTTGCTGTTCCAATTCCTCTACACTCGTGTCAGCGGAGTGAATGGAGTCAACACCTCCGGTCGGGTCTGGCATTTTGTCCTCCTGTTGGAACAACACCCGGCGTCTACACTCATTCCACAGCCGACTCTTTCGTGCAGCGGGATCCCCAAATAAACTGTCGTTCTGTTTTCCTTTATGCATGAATTCTCAGGAAGATCCACGGGCCCGTCCCTGCGGAATCAGGTTGATAACACTTCGATCTACGGACGGAGATTAGAGCTGAGACTGCGGAATAGATCCTTTAGCTGCGTGTTTACATCAACAAGCGCATTTCAGAGATTCAGCCACCCGCATAGGGTCAAGTACGCACAACGCAAACGGAGAATCGACAGAAGCCCTCTGCCAGTTCATAACAACCCGGAAGCTGAATGAAAAACATCCCGTCATGTGACGGCACCGACAGATCGGGCCCCGAGATCAGCTGGCAGAATACCCACTTCCTTTTTTTAAAACTCGCTTTCCTGACCCACCCATAGACGCTTGCCCAGGTGCTGCAAGACCAAGTCAGGAGTCAGCTGCGTATATTTGGGCCCATCCGCAAGGGCGCTGCTCATTGTATGCCTGGATAATCTGAGTGGATCTGCAAAAGAAAACCTGGTCGTGATTCTGGTGCGGGCTAAGGACACGACAAAATAAATAAGCAAATTGATCGAGGAGACACATGGGTCGCATTCGAAACACTGAGCACACGATCATTCCCCAGGCCCTTAGCTCGAAGGGCAGTGTAAATCTCCGGCGAGTTGTGTATCAGTCACCAAAGATGGGTAAGGCTTTCGCGGACTTCGGTGCAGCGTTATCAACCGACCTTGTACTATCACCTAAGCTTCGCGAACTGCTGATATTGCACACTGCATGGCACACACAGTCAGAATATTTGTGGATGCCGCATCAGAACCTTGCGAGATCAGCAGGAGTAACAGATGCTCAGCTAGCGTCTATCCAGCAGGGCCAGAATCAGGCGTTTGTATTCGATGAGAAGGAAAAGAATCTCCTACAATTCTTGTCTTGTATTGCAGCATCCCAATCCTTGTCCGGCGATCACTTTGAAGAAGCTCGGAAGCATTTCAGCGATCGGGAGCTTGCTGAGATCGTCGTCGCGCATGGCTTCTATTACACCGTAGCCGCGCTTGCGTCCGTCTTTGAACTTGAGATCTAGTAGAAATGGGCTCTCCTCCTTTCTCGCAGATGATCTGACCCATACCCCTGCGACATTAGCAAGCAAAGCATTCCGTCGTTCGCAGGGATCCTGAGGTGATCCACATCAAGGAGGAACGACCTATCGGAAACGAGCCGACCACTTCACCGCCGGCAATGACCTTACTCTCCTACGCCTTGCGCCTAGCAACCTGCGACTTTGCCTTCGCGTTTTGGCCGACAACGCCGGGTCGATCGGCGCGTCCACGGTCACCGGTCCTTGTTGTCTGAGTACGATTGCATTCGCCAACGTAAAGACGAGTTGGCTAGAGCGGAGCACCTGTAGCTATCTCATGTTCTGGGACGGGAGCCCGACCTTTATCTGTTTCCTTTGAAAAGCTGATGAAGAAAAGTAGTAATACGGCAGTTGAGCACGCTGCAGATATCAGCCAGATGGAGCGCCATGCGTGCGTTACGGCACCACCTGCGGTTGTGGTCGCGTATAGATCCACGATGCGGCCGGACAGCCATGAGCCGAGTAGCATGCCGATGCCATAGGTAATAAGAGTGATCATGCCTTGAGCGGCCGCGCGCAGGGCGAGTGGTGCTTTTTGGTCGACATATATTTGCCCCGTCACAAAGAAAAAGTCATAACAGATTCCATGCAGCAGGATGCCGGCCCATAGCATCCACATTCCGCCGCCGGTATCGCCGTATGCAAAGAATGCATAGCGCAACGTCCAGGCGAGCATCCCGGCAATGAGCATATATTTGACTCCGAGGCGGCGGAAGAACCATGGGATCAGCAGCATGCAGAGTAGCTCAGACATCTGGCCGCCGGTCATTTTGGCGGCAGCATTGCGAACGCCCGTCTCATTGAGAAACAGATTGGTGAATGCATAGTAGAACTGCAGCGGGATGCAAATGAGAAACGAGGCAAGAGCAAAGACAGCGAAGGAGCGGTCGCGGAATAGCCGCATTGATTCACTTGGCAAGATCTCGGCGAGGCTGAATCCTCTCGCGGATGACAGTGGCGGCGTGTTCGGTAGTGTGACGCAGTAAACGCCCATAATAAGGGATGCCAACGCAGCCAACCGCATGGGCATCGCTGTGGCTTCAAGGCGAAAACCGCCGATAAGCAGGCCAGCCACGATCCATCCACCGGTTCCAAGAACTCGTACTAGTCCGAACTCAAGTTTTGGATCGGTCATCTGGCGCAACGCTAGTGAATTCGTGAGCGCCAATGTTGGCATGTAACAAACCGCGTAAGCCAGGACGATCCCATACAGGGAATTGACCGATGTCTGAGTGGAAGCGGCGTAGAGCAGCATCGCGCCGATTGAGTGAAGTGCCGCAAGAACTTTCTGAGTGGCGAAGAGCCGGTCTGCGATAAGTCCGATAAAGAAAGGTGAAACAATTGCGCCCACCGCAGTTGTCCCAGCCACAAGACCTATCTGCTGGCCCGTGAAATGAAGGCCCTCGCCGAGCCAGGTACCGAGGGTCACGTACCAGGCGCCCCAGATGAAGTATTGCAGAAACATCATCAGGGACAGTCGACTTCTCACCGAGAGGTTCATCGTAGCTTTGCCGGCGAGGGTCATCAAGCTCGTCTCCTCACTGCTTCCAAACTGCTGTGGCAGGCGCAGCCGTCGTATTGGTTGCTGGCAACGGCCCTCACCCCACATCTTCTATAAGCGGTCTCACATATACCTTTGCGGCTTTGACTCCGATACTGTTTTCTCGGCACTGTGCACTGGTGGGAGCTACTGCAAGGCAAAGTCAACATACTTCCCTTCCGCGGCTGCTTTGGGTCTCTGCCGCCACTGGGAGAAGCGACGACATATTGTTTTCCATCGATGGAGTCAGCGGGCGCGCACGCAATCACTCACAGAAACAACACTCGCGTGACTGATCTATTCCCTTTACACGTTTCGAAGAAACAATCGCACGTACTGAGATACAGCAGAAGCAAACAAGCAATCTCCTCTGCCCTCAGCTGCCACCTGCTCTATGGGACGAACGGTGACCTCCGTGTTCCCACCAGCTACGGTATCTTTGGCTCGTAGCGGCCGCATCATCCTGGATTGCCCTGTTGCCGCCGAGGACGTCCGCCGTGTGAAAGGTATCGTCCGCAGAATGTTCGAGATATCCTCTCTAACGGGAGGAAGTCATGGTTCATTGGACCCGGAGAAGATTCATCGCATCGCTGTCGGGGGGAGCGACAGCAATGTCACTTGCGGCTCAGCAGAGGGGCAGCCTGTCGCTGCCCGAAAAGCGTACGGCGCATGCACCAATCAAAATCACAGACCTTAGGTGCGCAATCATCGGTCGGAACCCAATAGTCCGAATCGTCACGGATCAGGGCATCTCCGGATACGGTGAAGCGGAATCCGCCAAGTCTTATCTCAAGCCGATGGTGCTCTTTTATAAGGACTATATTCTGGGCGAAGACCCAACGGACGTTGCGCGGGTGATGCTGAAGATCCGCCGGCTTGGTGCATTCAAGCCTTGGGGTTCGGCGGTCAGCGCGATCGAGATAGCTCTCTGGGACATCGCTGGGCAGGTAGCCGGAGTACCGGTCTACAAGCTGCTGGGCGGAAAGATCCGTGACCGCGTCCGCGCCTACAACGGAGGCGTCCGATTCCCCATGACCGGCCAAACCCCACAAGACTACGCCGAGACCATGGCCAAAATGAAGGAGGCCAAAGAAGGCTTCACGCTGATCAAGCAGGCAGTGGGCTTTCATAATCCGGCGATGATGCACGCTATGTCCAATGGGTGGTACGACGAACCTCGGGCGGGAGCACCGCACTCCGATCGTGGCCTGATGACCGAACGCGGCCTCGAGAATGTCATCGCGTGCGTCCAAGCGATGAAGAAAGTCCTCGGCGATGAGATCGGTCTCGCGCTTGACTGCGGGCCGGGGTGGGCCGTCAAGGATGCGATTACGTTTGCGCGAGCGCTCGAACCGCTGCACATTACATGGCTCGAAGACCTGATCACCGGCGACTACACACCTTATCCTAACGCCGATGTCTTTCGCGAAGTAACGCAGAGTACTTCGATCGCGATTCACACCGGAGAAGAGATTTACCTTCGGGAGAATTTCAAAGATCTTATCGAGAAACAGGCTGTCAACATCGTCGGACCCGATCCGGAAGATGTCGGAGGATTGGCGGAAACGAAGTGGATCGCGGAATACGCAGATCTCCACGGCATACAGATCGCTCCTCACGGAGTCCTCGATGGGCTTATCGGGCTCGCCGCGCACGTTCACTTGGCGGCCGCCTTGCCACAAAACTACATCGCTTTCGAGTACCCCTTGGGGCAGCCTGACTGGTGGTATCAGATTGTCGACGGGCTGCCGGATCCTATCATGAAAGGCGGCTTCATCGACGTTTGGGACGGGCCCGGTCTCGGTGTCACGTTCAATCTTGCCGCAGCCAAGTCACACCTCTCGGACGAGGATCGTCATTTCTTCGACTGACACAAGGCTTTCTGGCGCGACCCGTTGATTTCTGTGAGAAATACAGCTTGGAGAAAGGACATTCTTACAGACCGCTGCAGCCGCTACCATGACCGCTGCCTTTCCGGTATCCGATCGGGGAAGGTCATTCCATTATGAGTGGAAAGGTTGCCTTACGGCCTTGTGCGTCCGCAGCCGTTAACGGACGGGCCGTGTCGGTACTGGAGGAGCCGTGCCGGGAGCTTCTTCGTCGATCGCCTCGACGGTGTCGTCGTCGGTCGCGGGACGGCCATCGCGGACACTCTCTGCACCGAGGGAATTTTCAGTTCCAGCAGGCGCGGTGCGATCGATTTTTTGCTCCTGATTGCGGTTCTCTTCGGTTGCTGCCATGATGC
>DASYBJ010000599.1:0-12752 GCA_036500845.1 Acidobacteriaceae bacterium | reverse complement strand
ACCGTACAAGTCCCGCTGGCGAGCGGAAATGGCTCCTCCGGCGTCTTCTCATTAGCTTTTCGCGACCAACAGCACGGCGTCGCCGTTGGCGGCGACTACCGGAAGCCCGATGACGCTGTCGGGACTGCCGCATTCAGCTCGGATGGTGGGCTCAGTTGGACACCCGCCCAAACCGCTCCGCATGGCTATCGGTCCGCCGTCGCCTGGGACTCGAAAGCAAAGGCCTGGGTTACGGTTGGAACGAACGGCTCGGATATCTCCTATGACGACGGCAAGACTTGGCAGCCGCTCGACAATGGCGAGTGGAACGCCCTGAGCCTGCCGTGGGTAGTAGGCCCGAAGGGACGGATTGGCAAGCTGGTATCGTTAAACAAGTAGGCTGGTAAGAATTTCATGGCAGAGTTTGTCGTCAAGCTGGCTGACGAGCGTGGGCGTATTCAGGAGCAGATTCAAGTGGCCGGCTCCGCTGAGGAATTGCGGAGCCGCTTCTCTCAAGCCGGTTACTACGTGTACTCGGTCCGTCCACGTGGAATGGCGGGATTGGGCCGCAGCCGCAAGCGCGCCAAGCTCGAGTCCTTCATTATCTTCAACCAGCAGTTCCTCACGCTTATCCGCGCGGGCCTACCCATCCTGGGCTCCCTCGAAATGCTGGCCAAGGGGCAAAAGAATCAGAGCTTTCGAGCCCAGTTGGAGAACGTCGCTGCCCGCGTCCGGACCGGAGAATCGCTTTCCTCAGCTTTCGAGGCGCAGGGAGGATTTCCTCTCATCTACACGACGACTCTGCTCGCCGGTGAACGAAGCGGCCATTTAGAAGATGTGCTCGGACGATTTCTTGCGTTTCAGCGCATCTCGCTGACCTTCCGCAAAAAGCTCACGGCTTCACTGTTTTATCCGGTCATGCTGATCACGATGGTGACTGCGCTGTTCATCTTCCTGATTAGCTTTGTGGTTCCCCGCTTCGCCCTTCTTTATGACCAGATCGGAACCAACCTGCCCGCGGCGACACGCTTTCTACTCGCTGTTGGCAATAATTTCCAGCACTACATTCTTTGGGTTTTAGCCGGAATCGCGATCATCGTCTATGCGTTCTTCCGTTATAGCCGGACGGCCGCGGGGGCCAATCGCATCGATCGCATCCGTATCGGCGTGCCGGTCTTCGGCAACATCTGGCGGAAATACCAAGTCGCGCTCTTCGCCCGCACGCTTTCAACGCTGCTCACTGGTGGCCTGCCTCCCCTTCCCTCGCTCGAAACAGCAGCGCGGTCAATTTCGAGCCAGATCATCGCCAAGGCTGTGCTTGCGTCGTCTGTCAGTGTGCGGGAAGGCAAGAGCCTGGCGCGGAGTCTGGAGAAAACGAATGTTTTTCCCGACCTGGCCGTCGAAATGATCGATGTAGGTGAATCCACAGGCGCGTTGCCCCAGATGCTCAACTCTGTGGCCGAATTTTTCGAGGAAGACGTGCAGACGGCATTGACTGCTGCGCTCGCGCTCATCGAGCCGGCGATTCTGATCGTGATGGGTTGTGTCGTTGTTGTAATTCTGATCGCTCTTTACCTGCCTATCTTCTCTTTAGGGCAGGCCAGCACCATGGGGGGGCGTTGAGGGAGCGCTGTGCCCACGCATCCTTCTCAACCCGACACAGATGGCAGGAGGTTCCATGGCTGAAAGCAATGTTCTAGTTACAGCCCCACTCGGAGAGTTCGACGAAGCGGAGCGCGCGCGCCTGCTCGCGCATCGTTATCGCTGCGAGTTTGTCGATCTCAAGAACTTCCGAATTCAGCACGATCTCTTTCGCAGCGTTCCGGTCGACATGATGTTCCGCTACAACTTCGTGCCGCTGGAGCAGCTTGAAGACCGTCTGATCATTGCCGTCAGCGACCCGAGCCGCCTCATGATCCTGGACGAAATCAGCGGCTTGCTCGGCCAGCGCGTCATTACCCGGGTGGCAACCCTCTCCCAGATCACCGATCTGCTGAAAAAGACAGAGCAGTCGCAGCGTGTGCTCGACGAGGCTTCCGAGGGCCTCACCTTTGATGTCATCTCCGCCGATGAGAATCCGGATGAGAACATCTCGATCGAGAAGCTGACTTCGGAAGAAGACATTAGCCCTATTATTCGACTGGTGGACACCACCATCTTCACCGCGCTCGAACGCCGCGCTTCCGATATCCATCTCGAGACATACGATGATTCGCTACTCGTGAAATATCGTATTGACGGCGTGCTGCAAGCGGCCATGGCGCCGATCGCGCGTGAGCACCACTCGACCATTCTTTCGCGCATCAAGGTGATGAGCGAATTGGACATTGCCGAGCGGCGTGTGCCCCAGGATGGCCGGTTCCGCGTCCGCTATAAGGGCAGACTGATCGACTTTCGTGTTTCCATCATGCCCACCGTGCATGGGGAGAATGCGGTGCTTCGCGTCCTAGACAAAGAATCGATGAGTGAAAAATTCCGCAAGCTCACTCTCGAAGTTGTGGGCTTTGCCGAGGACGATCTGCGGCGCTTCCGCCGGTACATTCGTGAGCCGTACGGCATGGTCCTGGTCACGGGGCCAACCGGGTCGGGTAAGACCACGACCCTATACGCCGCGCTCAACGAGATCAAAAGCGACGAAGACAAGATCATCACTATCGAGGATCCTGTGGAGTATCAAATCCGGGGCATCACGCAGATCCCAGTCAACGAAAAGAAGGGATTGACGTTCGCCCGGGGACTGCGGTCGATCCTGCGCCACGACCCGGACAAAATCCTCGTAGGCGAAATCCGCGACCAGGAAACAGCACAGATCGCTATCAATTCGGCCCTGACCGGGCACCTGGTGTTCACTACCGTCCACGCCAACAACGTCTTCGACGTCCTCGGCCGCTTTCTGAACATGGGCGTTGAGGTCTACAACTTTATCTCCGCTCTGAATTGCATCCTTGCGCAACGGCTGGTGCGTACGATCTGCGAGTATTGCTCGCACGTCGTTCACTATGATGATGAAATTTTGCGCAACAGCGGGCTTGATCCGGCTCAATGGCGAACATTCGACTTCCGCGAAGGAGCCGGTTGCATTGAGTGTGGAGGCACAGGTTATCGGGGCCGGACCGCGATTCACGAGTTGCTGGAGCTGACTGACCCGATCCGTGAAATTATTCTGCTCAAGAAGCCAGGATCGGAAGTGCGCAGGCTTGCGCAGCAGGAGGGTATGCAGTTTCTTCGTGAATCCGCAGTAGACCGCGTCCGTTTAGGAGTAACAACGCTCAAAGAGATCAACAAAGTAACCTTTGTCGAGGCGTTTCGATAGTGAATCTCGCCAAAATCCTCCTTCTTCGGGAAACAGCTGCGCTCCGACCAGGCTTGGCGTGCGAGATTACGCCTACAGGCGTAGTTGCGGGGCGGCGCGGCAAAGGCGATCAGGAGATGTTCGTTTCCTATGCACCTTTGCACCCACGCGTTTTTTCGATCGGTCTCAAGCCGCCGAACTTCATCGATGCGGCTGCCGTCTCGAGTGCAATTCGCCGGGCTGTGGACGAGGTTCGTGAGCGCGAAACCAAGCTGACCGTTGTGATTCCCGACACAGCAGTGCGCGTTCTGCTATTGGACTTCGACAGTTTGCCGCCAAAAACGGCCGAGAGTTTAGCGATCATCAAGTTTCGGTTACGCAAGCTCGTCCCCTTCGAAACAGAAGATGCGGCAGTGAGCTATCAACCGATCTCGAGCAAAGACGGCATGGTCCGGACTATCGTGGCTGTTTCGCCTGGACCTGTGGTTGCGGAATACGAGAGCGCTGTGCGCGCCGCCGGATACGAGCCTGGCGTTGTCCTGCCCAGCACTCTGGCGGCATTGGCTGCGCTCAGTGTGGAGGAGCCTTCTCTGGTGGTAAATCGCAACGTCCATTCAGTAACCACCGCGATTACCAGAAATGATCAACTCCTGCTGTATCGCACGCTCGAACTCGTTGAGCCGGACGGCGACGACGGGTCTTTGCGGGAAGAAAGCATGACGCCGTTCGAGCGTCGCCAGGCGGCGGAAGAATTGCAGCAATCGGTAAGCGTGGCCATTGCCTATTTTGAGGACACTCTGTCCACGCCGCCCCGGCAATTGCTCGCCTGTGGACCGGGCGGCGCCGAGGAACTCATTCATTTGCTGGGCGATTCTGCGATTCCGGCATACGATCTTGTGCCTACGCCTGCGACGGCGAATACCAAGTCCTTACCACTCGGTGTGTTTGCCGGCGTCCGGGGAGCACTGGCCAGCTAAATGCGCGTCGCAATCAATCTCGCCACTCGGCCGTATGTCGAACTAGGACCGATCTATCAGCGCCTCCGCATCGCCATTGCGGCCCTCGCGCTGTTGGCCCTACCGCTGTGGCTGCTTCTCCGCGTAGAAACAAAGAAGGCGTCCAAGGCGCACGCACAGCTCGCGGCCGCGCAACAGGATATCGAAAGGCTCCAGCGCCAACAGCAGGGTTATCAGGCGGATATGCTTCAGCCTCAGAATGCATCCGTGCTGCGCCAGTCCCAGTTCCTGAACAAAGTGTTCGCGCGCAAGGCTTTCTCGTGGACCGCTGTCATGATGGACCTCGAGAATGTCCTGCCTAGCGGTGTCCAAGTACTGAACATCGACCCGGTAATTGCGAGTAATGGCGATGTCACCATTCGTCTTCGGGTCAGCGGCCAACGGGATCGCGCGGTAGAGCTGGTGCGCAACCTGGAACACTCCCGCCGCTTCCTGTTCCCGCGGCTTGCGGGTGAAACGGCGGAAACCACTGCTGCTGGAGGACGTGGCATGGAGCCTGTTAGTTCGGGAGGCGTGGATTTCGAATTGCTTGCGGAATATAATCCGCTACCCACGTCCGCACCCGAGACCCAGCCGGATAAGAATTCCCCCCCCGAAGAGAAGAAAACGGTTCGTACGAATACGGCGAGCACTGCCCACACACACAAAATGGCGCGACCGATTACCCAGGCTCTCCGCAAGGCAGGTCCACGATGAAGCCGCTCCGCCAGAAGGTGCTCAACCCACTCAATCTGTACTTGCTTGGGCTAGGCCTTCTGCTAATCCTGAATCTTGCTCTTGGCGTGCGGCTGCTTCTTGCGTGGAACACGTTGCGTGATTCGGGGCCGGAGCAGTTGAAACAGCAGCAATCGGCCTATCACACGCTCGATCTCGAAATGCGTCCTTTGCGTGGGCTTCCCGAAAAGGTCGACGTGGCGCGCAAGCAGGCGGACCGGTTCTACGACGATCGTTTCCCCGGCGCCTATTCGACCATCTCGGCTGGCGTCGGCGATCTCGCAGCGAAGAATAATGTTCGCCTGACGCGAGTCTCCTACGTTCAAGCACCGGCGATCTCCGGGCTCGCCGAGGTTCGCCTTGACGCAAGCCTGAGCGGAGAATATGCATCGCTCATGCACTTCATCAATGGTCTGGAGCGTAGCAAGACTTTCTTTTTGATCAATGGCCTAACCCTGACCGGGCAACAAGGCGGCATGGTGAACCTTCGACTTAAATTGACAACCTACTTGCACGGCACAGACCTTGACCGGCTCGCGCCCCCAGCGAGTGGAAATGCAGCGGGAGAGGAGAACAATCAATAGTGGCTCTCCGCGTTGGCTCTGAAGACAAGAAGAAGGTTTACCTCGCGGCAGGTCTGTTTGCCGTGATGCTCTTGCTGGTCGTGCGGTTCGTTTGGCAAAACTTTGGACCATCTCCCGCACCCCCGCAACCGCCAGCCGTCATCAGCACGCCACGCCCTAGCGCGCCAGTGATGCCGGCTCCTCAGGCGATCGGGCAGCATTACGCGCATCAGGCTACCAAGGTTGCGTCGGAGTCCCCGCTGGACCCCACACTGCATCCGGAGTACATGCGGCAGGCGGAGTCGCTCGCCTACACTGGGAACGGGCGGAACATTTTCTCCCTCTTCTCGGCGCCGCCAGCCATTCCCAAGGCAATCGCCTCGGCGCGGCCGGCGTCAAAGGACACGGGACCTCCGCCTCCACCACCTCCGCCTCCGATCAATTTGCGTTTCTACGGCTATGCCGCGGAAAGGGGTGGGCAGAAGCAGGTCTTTCTGCTCCAGGGCCTCGATATCTTTATCGCATCGGAGGGCGATGTTGTGGACCGCCGTTATCGGGTTGGCAAAATCGGCGCGGCATCCGTCCAAGTAGAAGATTTGCCATACCACAACACGCAAACTTTGCCGCTGATGCAGTGAAGAGCATGAAACAATCGAGACAAAGCGAGACCGAGACTCCCGTGATTAAAATCGGAAAACACTTGGCGAACCGGCCCGCAGGCAGTGAACCCGCAGGCAGTGACGAAGACGGCTTCATTCTTTTGGCCGTCCTCTTCATGCTGATTCTCGTGTTGCTGACGCTCTCGATTGCAGCACCCACTGTGGCCACCGACCTGCGCCGCGACAAAGAGCTCGAAACGACGCACCGGGGCATGCAGTATGCTGGCGCGATTCGCCGGTACTTCAGCAAGTACGGCAGGTATCCAAACACCATCGACCAGTTGATAAGCACGGAGAACCTGCGCTTCTTGCGCAAGCGATATCTCGATCCCATGACGGGTAAAGACGATTGGAAGCTCATCCATGTGGGAGAGGCTCTGGTGCAAAACAACAGCACCGTTGGACAGCCAATCAATGGCACGAATCAAAATGGCACGAATCAAGCGGCGTCCCCGAGCGGTACTAGCGTGGGCTCCGGAGCGAATGGAACATCAAGCGGTTTCGGCAGTGGGAGCGGTTTTGGCGGGGGCTACGGGAGCAGTTCTTCAGGCGCCTTTGGATCTTCGCCTTCCTCCGGATTTGGTTCGTCTGGAGGATTCGGCTCTTCTACTGGATCGGGTTTTGGGTCGTCAAGTTCTTCGCCGTTCGGTTCGTCGACTTCGTCGGGGAGTTCATCGGGATTCGGTGGTACGAACCCAACCTCGCCGACCGGGACCGGCTCCTATGGCACGCCGGGGAGTACAGGAGCACAGGCGAGCCCCTTTGGCACCCCAGGAGCTACGGTTGGGGGTGCGCCGATTCAAGGAGTCGGGCTTCCACTCACCAAGGCTTCGATCAAGATTTTAAAGAAGCAAGACCACTACAACAAATGGCAGTTTATCTACGATCCGAGTCAAGATCTGGGCGGAGCTCTGGGCCAAACCGGAGCAGGAGCCGTGCAAGGGACTGGAACAAATAACAGTATCAATGGAAATAGCGGCTCAGGCGCGACCGGCAGCTCCGGGTTCGGCGGGAATTCCGGCTTTGGCGGAAACTCTGGCTCTGGCGGGAATTCCGGCTTCGGCGGAAACTCTGGCTTTGGCGGGAATTCCGGCTTCGGCGGAAACTCTGGCTTTGGCGGAAATTCCGGCTTTGGCGGAAACTCCGGTATCGGCAGTGGCCCTGGGATGGGCGGATCTTCCCCCACTGGAGGTACCAATTCGCCGCAATGAGAAGTAGCGAAGTTGACCAGTGCACCATATCTAACTCACCCGCGAAGACGGTAAGCGCTCAAACAGACGCGCCAGAGCAGCCCAACGAAAAGACAGCCGAATTCCCGAGCTATGTCAAGGATTGGGCAGTATCCTCGTCAGTTATTCAAACCAAGACCCTCCGATAAGCCGGCTAGCTAGAGCCTGGCGCCTGATCCCAGCATTCGGGTGTATTTGGGATTTTCCTGGACCACGGAAACGGGTGCCCCGTTCTTCGGGCTGTGCTTTTCAGCCCGAAGGGCGGGAAACCACAAAGGCGAGCATCGAGATTCGTCGCTTTAAATCTTGCGTAAAGAACACGAGCGCGTCCATCCCTCATTCGCTTTGCGCTCGAATCGTGGTGAGAAATGCAGCCTCGCCGTGCCGGTTGCGGGCCTTACCTATCGTTCCTCATGGACACTCGCGGGAAACGATTGCATTGGGGCGCGCCTTCGTTCGACTGAAACAAATCGGGTAACGTTGCAGCCAACAAAGTCTTAGCGGTCACCTAACCTACAAACATTGGAATATCAGCCAATAGGGTCTACTTATACTTGATGTATAAGATGCGCTCGCCCACCCTAAGGTTACGGATAAAATTTTTCGGGCAGGCTTTTCGATAGATACACCCAGCAAACCTAGGAAGATCAACGCTCATTCAGCAATACAAAGCCGTACCTATTGTGATTCAGGCGTCTGCCTTGCAAATATTATCCGTGGCATTCTAAGCTAGATACTGTATTTTCTGTCTTATTTTGTCGTAACAGTGATAGATATCTATTCTTCCGCTGTGCAATCTCATTCCCTTGTACCTCCCTTGCCAACCGTTATCTGAGGAGTCTAAGCTGGATGACGCTCTAAGAATTCGTCATCTTGTAACAGCTAAGTCGACGGATCGGGAGACTAACTGCAAATGCCACCCTTCACAGCTCAATCTCTCCGAGAAGCGGAAGTGGCTCGAATCGTTGGTGTTTAGCAGGATTCTTAACATGGGGGTCATCAAATGAATTGTTCGTGGATAATCGCAACCGTTCCCCACGACGAAATGGGTTCGAAGACTACGTCTGGAAGCGCGCTTTGGCAGCCGCGGGCCGGTTTATGGTCTGTCGTACTTTGCTTCTTCTTGCTGTGCCCTGGGCTCGCACGAGCGCAGCTCAACACAGCAGACATTGTCGGTACCGTAACAGACGCAGGAGGAGCCATTATTCCGAATGCAACCGTAAAAATCGAAAATCTGGGAACTCACGAGACACGAACGAGCACGACCGGGGCGGGTGGGGACTACGTCGTAAATCTCCTCAACCCAGGTAGCTATTCCGTTACAATCAGTGCGCCGGGATTCAAAGCGTTCTTTGCTCCGTCTCTCGCCGTTGTGGCCGGCGACCGCGCCCGCATCGACGCCAAGCTGGAGATAGGCGCTGCCACGGAAACGGTGCGAGTCAGTTCCACGGGACCAGCATTGCAGACCGACAGCTCTGTGTTGACATCAACCATCAATGATCGAGCTACGCAGAACCTCCCTCTGAATGGACGCAACTACATCAATCTGGCGCAACTAACGCCAGGCGCGAATGAAGGCCCTCCGAATGGACTGACCAGCGGAGCGCGTCCTGACGATCGCCGCCAAACCTCGTCGATTTCCGTGAACGGACAGTCGGACATCGTCAATAACGAGATGGTCGATGGCCTGGATAACAATGAGCGCATCATCGGCACGATTGGCATACGACCCTCGATCGAAGCGATTCAGGAGATTCGGGTTCAATCCAATTCCTATACCGCAGAAGTAGGGCGGACCGCAGGCGGGGTCGTCAACATCATCACCAAGAGCGGAACCAATCAGTTCCATGGGTCCGCATATGAGTACTTCCGCAACGATGTTCTGGATGCCTCTCCGTTCCAGTTCGGGGCACACAACCGCAAGCCGGTTTTGCGGCAGAATCAGTTCGGCGGCTCCTTCGGTGGACCGATCATCAAGGACAGGACCTTTTTCTTCGCGGACTACGAGGGCTTGCGACAGGTGCAAGGAGGCAACCCCGTACAGCTAACCGTGCCTACGCTGGCTCAGGAACAGAATCCCTCATCCCTACTGCCTGCGGGGGCTACTCTCAGTCCAGCGGGGCTTGCCTACTTCAAGCTGTACCCGGCGCCGAACGCACCAAGTCCGGATGCCGCAACCGGCAGATTTGTAGGATCTCCCAAGAACACCCTGAAGAGCGACACCTACGATATTCGCGTTGACCATCGCTTCAGACCGAACGACCTATTCTTCGGGAAGTTCAGTTACAACGACGTCCCTACAACCTTGCCGGGCATTTTGCCTATTGTCAACGTGAACGGCGTCAATGTTGCTCCGGGCGGCGCCATCTATAACTACTACGGGAGTGCTGAAGATAAAGCATTGAGCGCTCAGTTAAACTACATCCACACTTTTACGTCATCACTTTTACTCGAGTTGAAGTTTGGCTATCTGCGAATCAATAACTCCTCGTTCCCGCTAAATTCCGGCACCGCAGTCAATACTGCCTTTGGGCAACCAAATGTAAATCTGAATCAGCTCACTTCGGGGCTCGCTCCTACAAGCGTGAATGGTTATGCGGACCTTGGAGACGGTGCCTTCATCCCCATCTTGGATATCGACAACACCTTTCAATACATGGGCGCGGTGACATGGACAAAGGGAGCACATAACATCAAGATAGGTGCCGGGCTGATCCGGCGTCAGGCACTCAACAATCAAAACAACTATGGGACGGGTCTTTGGAACTTTCAAAGCGCTACCGTTCCCGCTGGCGCGACTCCCAACCCCACAACGGCCCTCACAAACCTGCTGACAGGAAGCTTTTACAGCGTACAGCGGAATAATCAAATTACGCCTCCCCACTATCGCGTATGGGAGCCAAGCTTCTATATCCAGGATGACTGGCGCGCTACAAATAAGCTCACGTTGAATCTTGGTGTCCGCTACGACATCTTCACACCTTTTTCAGAAGTTCATAATGCGATCTCGACCTTCGATCCCAGAACCGCGAGGATCCTGGTGGCTGGGCAGAATGGCGTAAATCAATACGCCGGGCTGAATCCCACGTGGACCAATGTGGCTCCACGCATTGGCTTTGCATATAGCGTCGCACCAGGCACGGTTGTTCGCGGCGGCTTTGGGATCAGCTATTTCCCTGAAAACTACACCTCCAATTCGAGCCTGAAAAATCAGCCGTTTGTTTCTGTGTTTGGAACATGCGGTCCAACAATCGGTGCATGTCCCGGTGGATTTACAAACTTTTCTCAGGGGCTTCCACTGCCCGCTCCGGCGAGCGCAACCAATCCCAGCGGCGCTATTCCGAATGCTGTCGATCCGGCCTATCGTTCGAGCTATCTTGAGCAGTTCAACCTCACCGTAGAGCATGACTTCTCCGGGAATGTAGTTCAGGTGAGCTATGTCGGTATGTTGGGCCGTCATTTGGCGCAGGTGTACAACGACGTAAACGCTCCACCGCCGAATACGTTGGCAGACCCTAACACTCTGCGGCCGTTTATTGCTCAGCTGCCGAATGTACGGCAGATCGGCGGCTACAAAAGCGGGGGATCATCCTCTTATAACTCTTTGCAGGTGTCGCTCACCCGGCGCCTGCAGCACGGGTTGACAGTCGGCGCTAACTATACTTATGCGCACGGCTTGGATGACGTCATCGATCTCAGCAATGAAATCAACGATGGCTACGGCGCCGTTCCTTCGCAGATCAACACTTTGGACTATGGAAACAGCGATCTCGACATTCGCAATCGCGGCGTCGTGCAAGGCGTATATGATCTGCCGTTCGGAAAGAACTTGACTGGTCCGGCTGCCATCTTTGGCAAGGGATGGCAGGCCAGCACGATCCTGGTTTGGTCGAATGGAATGCCTTATACCATTGTCAACTCTACAAGCGTCAGCAACACCAACCCGGGCGAGGGCTCAGATCGTCCAAATCAACTGCATGCCGCGACTGTAGGCAACCCAACAATCGCCAGGTACTTCGATACCGGCGCATTCGCAACTCAGACGCCCGGAGCCCTGGGCAGCGAACGGAAGAACCCGTTGTATGGACCACCGTATCGCCACCTGGATCTAGCGCTAGCCAAGACTGTGCCCATCCACGAGAACATCAATTTGCAGTTCCGGGCTGAGTCCTTCAATTTAACCAACGTGACAAACTTTGCCACGCCGAACCACACAATAGGCCAGAGCAACTTTGGCACGATTACCAGCGCGTCACCCAATTACGTTCCGCGAGAGTTCCAGTTTGTACTGAAAGTGCAGTTCTAACCCTCGTTGGTTCGAGATAGCCCAGCATGAGTCGGCTTACATCGCCGAAACTTGCTGGGCTTTTTCTTGGCACCATTGGCAGTCAAGGTTATAACCTGACCTACCGTCGGTGCGCCGGTCAAAAACTATGGTCACACTCTGACCGGCATCTCTCACCAAACAATGCCCGCCCCAAAAGAGACAGCGAATTCATTAGGGAAACACGACATATAAATATCTGTTTATATAAGTAATTGTTTATATAACAGGTCTGGGATGGGATAAGGTCGAAACCCTTTCTAAAAAGAGCTGTTTTAGGCAGTAACGGCGCGGGCGGAACACGTCTTGCCGAAACGGCGGCATACGCCGGGGGCCGCCTGTTTCTTGCACAGTAAAAAGCAGCAAAAATCCCTTTCGCCTAATCTACGCTGATTTCTTTTCATTAGGGCAATGTGACTTGCTGCTTGTTGCTGGGATTTCGCGACGTCCGCTTGCACATTCGTGATGGATCAGAGCAGGTCTTTCGCCTCGCTCACCATGACACGTATCTTGCAAATACTAAGACCGGCCGAGTTACTTCTTCTGGAACTCCGGTGAGCCGAGCAGTAGGCCGGCCAGCAGAGCGGCTTGCTTATCAGCGGGGCTCGGAATCGGCATAGGCATGTCCAGCATCTGGACGATTGCTGCCCTTCTCGGTTGTCCGGGAGCTTGTCCTTGTTCTTGCCTGGCTTGAACCTGGGCTGGCGGCAGCGCGAGATCCACGCCCTGGTCCAACTGATGCAGCAGCGCGTCTCGCGTTTGCGGCGTGAGTTGCCCCTCGAGGAAAGCATCTTCGAGTTTTGCTTCCTTCTCTGTCACGGGCTCGCCATCAGGACTGTTGATTCTCATCAGGGCGTCCATATCCGTGGCGGCGCCCAGTTTGTGGCTAGCAAGCGCTAAGGAGATGTTCATGCGGTTCAGCAGATCTCCCGTGTTTACCCATGTCTCCGCGGTCCAAGGGTAGCCATTCGGCGTC
>DASYBJ010000598.1:0-19047 GCA_036500845.1 Acidobacteriaceae bacterium | reverse complement strand
TCCATGTACTCGGAGGGAGTCAGCGTCTCGAGTACAGCCCACATGTCGAAGAGCTGCATCTGGATGAGCTTGGCCCGGGACAGAATCTTGAAGCAGGGATCGAGCTGGTCATGCTGTACAAACCGGATCGCGGCCGACAGCTCATGGATGAGCTGCTTGATCCACAGCTCGGCCACCTGATGCTGAATGATGAATAGCATTTCGTCATGGTGGGGCGGCCTGGAAAGCGGCTGCTGCTGGCCGAGCAACTCGGCGAGCCGAAGGTATCCTGCATAGCTCAGACGGCCGGTGAAGTCGGTCACCATTCCCGGTTCAAGCGGTCGCTGGTTTTCGCTCATCCCTCTAGCATGACAAACTCGAGGTCAATAAGACAGCCTGGGCTTAACAGGCTGCGGAAAAACGCGCCGAAGCAACAAGCGAGGCGCAAGAAGATGTATTACCCGAATCGGCGCACCCAAGGAACAGATGGTTCGTTCGCCGCAGACCAGTTTTCAGCAGCCTGTAAAGCCCCTGAATCTTTCGGTCCAACTTACGGCACGGCTTGAAGCCGTGCCCCTTCAAAGAACAACAATCTCTCAACCCAAACTCCGTCATCCCGAGCGAGCGCAGCGAGCCGAGGGATCTGTTTTTTCTACCACCAACGCCGGGTGCCCCATCCCTGATCTGGTGGTCGAGTTTCTTTGAAAGGGCACGGCTTCAGCCGTAGCGCTCAATCGCGAACAATGACGGGCTTTAAGACGGGACGAGAGAAGAAAAACGACATCAGCTCGAATTTCCGCCAACCAGGGCGTCTACTGTGAAAAGGCTGGAACGGCAGGCTATGATGCTCCTGAAGACTATATGATTCTGATCTTGATGGGAGTAACCGCATCCGGGAAGACCACGGTGGGCAAGTTGTTGGCAGCGGAAACTGGCTGGCAATTTGCCGAGGGAGACGACTTTCACTCTGAGGCCAATCGTCAGAAGATGCACCAAGGCATTCCTCTCACCGACGAGGACCGGGCTCCGTGGCTGGCCAGTATGCATGACCTCCTGCTCAGCTGGTACGAGAGCGGGACTAGCGGAATTCTTGCATGCTCGGCTCTCAAACAGAAATATAGGGACGCGCTTACCGACCAGATTCCACCGCTCAGTTTGCGGTTTGTGTGGCTGGACGTGCCGCGTGAAGAGTTGGAACGGCGATTGCGCAATCGCAAGGGTCACTACATGAACCCGAATCTGCTGCAGAGCCAATTGGATACCCTGGAGATCCCTGAAGATGCGTTACGCATCTCGGATGAGGAAGACCCGCGCAAGGTCGTCCAGAGGATACTCGATCAGCTCCTCGTACAGGAAGGGAAGCCTTCCCAGCAAGAAGGGCTGGACGGGTAGCGCCCCTTTCAGGGCCTGTTAACACTATCAGGGTGAATTGGGAAGCGAGCCTGGGAAGGGCGAGCGGAGCAAGAGGGCGAGAGCGGCAGTACTGCGCAGCCCCGGAATATTAGGACGACAGCGACGGGAGCCAATTTTCTCGGGATCTAAATTTTAAACGTGGTCAATATGCATCTAATAAAGTATGCGCGTGTCTTCTCTTCCGATACTTAGCAGGGTGACATCGGTGTATTTTGCGGGTTCAACAGCCGTGCCGAAGCAGCCAGTTTTCCTCAAAAGAGGCTTCCACCCTTACCACGCAGAACTCATTCGCTACCCAAAGGTAACTTTCCGCGCTTACCGCGCTTTTCGCGCACTATTCTCCTCCAACTGGTGCCCGGCTTTGGGCGACGATGACAGTGAAGCACAGCATCGTGACCTGCAGCCCCTAGTGACCTGTCGCAGTGACTTCGTTAAAACACAGGGTCGTAGACCTTTGCGTATCGAGCAATAGATTCGGTCGCTTCTACAATATCTCCTTGCACTCGACACGCAATTACTTATGACGTTCCGTTTAGTAACCTGCTGTGCGGAAAATCTTGCCGATTGTTCTTGACAACGAAAACGCACCTTCTCCATAATTTGCGCCTCCTCATCCTCGGGGACGCCTTAGTTGGCTAATTCTGGGTTCAACTCGAGCCATCGACGCCCTCCTCCGGACAATCCGATTCATCGCCCCGAAAAGGAGTCTCTATCATGCCGAGTGAACACAAAGACAAGACTAGCTCCGCCTCTATAGCTCCATCCTATTCAACGAAACCGCCGCAACCCAGCAAATCAGGCAGGCGCATTGGCGGGGTTTCTAGACTGAGCGCGCACGAAGTAAAGGGCGCGCCAGTAGCCGGGCCAGTTCCAGCCGCTCCTGCTCACGCTGACTTCATCTATAACGGCGGTCCGGTCCTTACATGCCCAATGTTATATGCGTCATTCTGGGGACCGTCCTGGACCAACAGCCCATCCGGCCTCGCCGAGGTGGGGCGGCTCACGCAGTTTCTGCAGGACATGGTGAACAGCCAGTATATGAACGTACTGAGCCAGTATGGGACGGGCAACGGCCCAGGGAGTGGTCTGTTCATGCAAGCCTCCTTCATCACCAATGTCGCCTCGTCCATTAGCGATAGCGACATTCATAGCTACATCCAGAACGCGATCAACTCCGGAGCGATCCCCGAGCCGCCGGCCAAGAACACCACGCATTTGATCGTGATTTATCTCGACTCGAGCATTGCAGTCAGCGATTCCGGTTTGGGTATTGCGATGTGCGAGCCGGCGGGCGAGGGCGACAACGCCTTCGGCTATCACTATTTCTTTTCTACGGCAGCCGGTAACAACTGCTACTACGCGGTGATTCCTTCTCTTGACGATGCCTGTCTGAATAACAGTGGGTGCGGCGGCGGGGGCTGCTCTTTGCAGCCATCGCAGACTCAAGAGCAGAGGAGGACTCAGGTGACAAGCCACGAGTTCGCCGAAGCATGCACCGATCCGCTCTTCCCTACTGGCTGGTTCGGCCCGTCAAGCGACGAGAATGGCGACATTTGCAACGGGGAGGCCGACTCGATCACCGTGGGGGCGAATACCTGGGATGTTCAGAGGATCTACAGCAAAACAGACGACATCGCCACGAACGGCGCATCGTATTGCCGAGCCACTGCGCCCAGTCCGATTCCGAAGCTTAGCCCTGGCCCCTCCAGCCTTACAGCCGCGATGACGACCGCGCAACGCCTCGGCAATTACAAACCTTTCCTGCCGCTTCCCATGGCTTTCCACGACGCGAAAACCAAGCAAACGACGTGGGATAACAAGGAAATCGAGCGTTACATGCACCGCTTCTTCTATCCGCTCAGCCAAAGCAACGTGTTAGGGAATTTCGCTGGCACAATCCGGCAATTTGCGGACATTTTGGACAAAACAAAGAAGTAACTCTGGGAAGAGAACTCTCGAGAGCGACGTATGCCGGGCGGTCCAGCCTAGGGCCGCCTGGCATTTGACCGCTGGGTCAAGCCCAGTCCGGAACGGGGCAGACGCTTCGGCAACAAGGTACTGCCCGGTAGAAGCTTGCGTGCGTTTAGCCGGAAACGAATTCCTAACTGGGTAAATCTCTGTCCAAATCGACACTTCAGCAGTCATCTCGAGTCCTCAAGTATCCCTCGAAAAGTCCAAACAAAACAGATTTATCTCCGTCTTGCATTACGATCAAGAAGACCAGTCAGATCCTGTGACTGGTGAAGCTTATCAGTGAGTACCGCCATGCACGTGGCTGCTGCAACTGCGGTTTTCATCGGAGGAAGCGTTGGAGAGGCGAGATTTTTTCACATCAGCACTGGCAATGGCGGGAGCCGCGTTGAGCGGTGGGGAGGGCAGGGGGATGGCGCAGCCTTCGCGGGAGTTCTACCAGTTGCGAAAGTACACGCTGCGAACGGGACCACAATTGGCGTTGACCCAGAGCTATTTCGAGCATGCTCTGATTCCGGCTCTCAATCGGATGTCCCTCGCCCCGGTCGGTGCTTTCAAGCTGGATATCGGGCCGGAGACGCCGACGTACTATTTGTTGATTCCCGCAACCTCGGTCGAAGCGCTCGTCACGCTGGACACGCGCTTGGCAGAAGATACTGAGTTCATGAAAGCGTCTGCGGCGTTCTGGGCAGCACCGGCGTCGGCCCCAGCGTTTGTGCGAGTGGAAAGTTCGCTGATGTCAGCGTTTGCGGGTTGGCCAAAAATCATTGTGCCGAAGGGCGGCAAAAGGGTCTTTCAGCTGCGAACGTACGAGAGCGCAAGCTATGAGGGGCATGTAAGGAAAGTACAGATGTTCAACGAAGCGGAAATCGGCATCTTTACGCGGACAGGATTGGCTCCCGTGTTCTTTGGGGACACGTTGATCGGGTCCCGTATGCCGAACCTCACATACATGCTGACGTTTGCTGATGTGGCGGATTTGAATGAGAAGTGGAAGGTGTTTGCGTCTGACCCGACCTGGAAGGAGCTCTCGCACCGGCCGCACTATACGGATGCGGAGATTGTGAGCAATATCTCCAATTTGTATCTGAGTCCGTTTGACTATTCGCAAATTTAGAAAAAGAATTGGACCATGCACAAAGAGGCGATCAGAAACATTCGGCGAAGGCGTATAGATTCGCCCAATCGCCGCCTCAGCCTACCCGCGGGATACAGCGATACGCAATCAGGAGAATACGCACATGTGTTTCTCAGCAGTAGCCAACTTTGTGGGTAGCACAGTTCTGGGGGCAATTGGCATCGTCACATTGACGAAGGTGAAGCACAGGCGCGAACTCCTCTTTGCCGCCCTGCCTACTCTATTCGCCGTTCACCAGTTCATCGAAGGGTTCGTTTGGCTCGGATTGGACGGCATTCTCCCGCCTGCCGTGGCACACGACATGGGTGCGGCATTCGTGCTCTATGCTCAGGGACTCCTCCCATTCTTGCTGCCCCTGAGCGTGCTGCTGTTCGAGCCTGACGTTAAGAGCCGAAGGCGAATGCTGCCGTTCCTCGTGATCGGTGGCGCGACGACGCTCTATATACTATGGGCACTCACCGCGTACCCCTTGCAGGTGTATATCAAGGACAACAGCATCGTATATATCAATCGGGGGACAAACAACACTGCTGTCGCATTGCTCTATGTGATCGCAACCTGCGGTTCGCTCTTTTTCTCGAAGGTGACTGACATGGTGATCTTCGGTGCGGCGAACCTCGCGATTCTTCTAGTAGTAATCGCAGTCAAGCGGTACGCGTTCACCTCCGTGTGGTGTGCGTACGCAGCGGTCGCGAGTGTGATCATCCTCGCTTACTTTTGGAAAAGCAGCGGGGAGAGGCCCTTCCGATACGCAGAGACGATGTAGCGATCCGGGTCCCCGTCGGGGAAAGCGTTACTTGCCACTTAGTATACTTTCGGAGCTCAAGAAATAGGCTTAACCGAAACCGAGCGTCCGCTCGTAAGTACTAGGAGGTGATCCGTGAGTATTCCAGAATCTGTACGAACGAGTATGCAGCAGACCAATGCTTTGTTCGGCTCAGCGGTCGTAAAGAATCGAGAGATCGACGCGCTCGATAACATTTACACGGCTGACGCTCGGATTCTGCCGCCAGGAGCGGATTTGATCCAAGGCCGCCCTCAGATAAAAAATTTCTGGAAGCAGGCTATCGTGGGTCTGGGAGTGAAAGATGCGAAGCTGAGTACTGTGGACGCCGAAGCCGCCGGTAACACTGTAGTGGAGGTGGGCCGAGCTGATCTGACTCTAGAAGGAGGCCAGACACTAGCGGTCAAGTATGTTGTCCACTGGAAAGAAGAAGATGGCATCTGGAAGTGGCACACTGACATCTGGAATTTGAATCAATGATGCTGCCCAGGTCGGCAGAATCGTTTGCTCTAAATTCCACTGGGCACTCAATAGGCGTGTTGTGCTCGAAGCGTCCGGACCAGGTTCGCACGGCGGAGCCGAACTTGTCGGGACCACCCGTTCGGGAAGTTCATTCAACTACCGGACACGATTGGGTGAGTGAGCGTCAGAGAATTCGCGGCTCAGGCCGAGCTTTGTGGCGGCTTCGTCCAATGCGGCCTGGGTAAAGAAGAATTGATGCTTTGGGTTGGAGTTAGTGTAGAAGCGGATGACGATCTCGGGCCGCGTGACCGAATCACTTATGCCATCGTGAAAAGGGTAGCCGAGTTCCTGTAGCAGATGAAGAGAGCCTTCGTCGCCGGTGGGGTTGCCTGTGTCGCCGACGATGGCGAAGACGGACTTGTGAGTGCGCTTCGAGTAGACGGCAACGAAGTCGCCGACCTTCACGCCTCGACGGCGGGCGTCGCTGCCGCGCACGACGTAGTTGATGTTGCGCGCGTCGACGTAGCTCCGTGGATCGCGCTCGTTATCATTGGCAACATCGGTGAAGGCGGTCTGCGAGATGTAGTAGCCAGGGAAGGGGTCTTTCGGGCCTTGCAGGATCGGACGTTGCTTGTCGTCCAAGAGGTATCCGACGATCTCCCGGTCAGCGCGCCCGAGAGAGTGCGCATTGATAAGGACGTCGAGGGTCGGCTTGCCACGCGGGCCGTAAGCGTTGGGGGCTCCATCGACATCAACATCCATGCGGCGCGTCAGCACTTCGAAAGACGGATGCGGCGCGGGCGTTTGGGCGTGTACGGCAACCGCAGCGGCTAAAGTGAAGCCTGAGACGATAACAAGGAAAGCCGGACTGCATCGACGCTTCGACAACTCTGCCATCTGCAGGAATGCAGAGAAAGACAGCGTTCCTGCATGTTTTTCTTTGTCCAAGCCCAGAACCGCAGCCTCTTCATAACTGACTGAAGTCGCCATCTTGCAGAATACAACTGTAACTCTCTACAAGATCATGGTTGAGATAAATTCGCTGTGAAGTTGCAGAAGCGTTTTCTGGGAACTTCGACGGCGAGAGAACAAGTCGCCATCGCCAGACCGTTGGTCGAATCCTCGCCGTTCGCAATAAGCGGAATTCAACTCGCTGGAACGATCCGGTCGGTGAGTCTACTGTTCTTCCAAAGGGAAGTACTCAATCCATTCAGCAAATCAGCGCCGTACCTCATCCAGGTCTCGCACGAGGCTGCTGTGGCTTCCGAAAAGGTCCGGCGAGGCAAGATCGCTTGCCAGCTCTATTTCCGTCTCGACGGAAGCTGGTTTTCCTTCAATTGCCGCATTCTCTCTCATGAGTTGAACCTGGGCCTCGATGCGGCTTAAATCGCTATCGTTCTCGCGCAGAATGCGGTCGCGGTTCTGAAGATTCTCCAAACGTCGTCGCAGGATGGCCAACGTGGCCTCCTGGGAGCGCTGCAGCGCCGTGGAAGGTCCCGGCTGCGCGCTGCTCTCCTGCTGCATCTGCTGAATGCGCAGTTCAAGGCTCGCCTCCGACTCAGCGTTCAGTTCCTGAGTCAAATGAGTGCGCGCGATCAGAAGTTTGAGGTAGATCCACTGCAGTTTATCGAGGCTGGACTCGGTGCCGCGGAGCAGTTCCGCTTCGATGCCGAGCGTTTGGTAAATGGACAGGATCCGCGCCGAAGTGTGCTCCAGAGCACCAAGCCGTGCGCGAAGCTCCTCAGGCAATGTAGCAATCAGCGCCGCCCGTTTTGCGTTGCTGTCTTGGAGGACATGGCCGACGGTCCGAGCTTCGACCAGCTTCTGAAAGCGTGGATTGAACGCCAGCGCCGAAACGACGGCCACCTCGATTCCGATCCCAGCCAGCCAGATGCTCGGTTCAACAAAACCTAAAATAGCTAAGCCGGCCGCACCCAAAGCGTTCAGCGGAAGCCTGCCCAGACCGGGAACGTCCACCCCGACCAGAAAAGCAGCTTTGAAATAACGCCACATGGCAGGGGTTAGGAGGGGCTCCTCTGGTCGTCACGGAGCACAATTGCCGGCGGCGTTTCTCGCGGGCCGGGTCCGATCTGAGCAGAGGCCTCGCTGGCCTCAAAGGCTGCAAGGGCCTGGTCGGCCAGCGCGCTTTGCTCGGCTTCCCGAATGTGAACATCTTTGAGGTCGAGACTATCCACGGCTACCCGCACCCGGCCCGCGGCCTTGTGCCGCTCCTCGCTTACGATTTCTTCGAGACGGTTTAATGTCTCACCGCTCCCTCCGATGTCGGTCACCATACCGGAAGCCATTTCTGTGATCTCAGCCATCGCACGCTTCATCTTCAGGTCGCTGAGCCCGGCCTTGAGCGATTCGATCTTCTGCCGCGCAATTGAGATCGCCACGTCCCGGGCACGGACCAGTTCCTTATAAGTCGTCTCCGCTTGTTCCATCTGCTTGCGGTTCTCTTCGAGTTCCCGCTCGACCGTTTGGAGGCGCAACGCATACTGGCCGGCAGCTTGACGATTGCCCAGCTTCAGATTGGCGGAGGTCTTGGCGCGAAGCTCGTTCTCGTCCGACTCAAGCTTGCGGACTTGAGCAATCAATCGTTCTACCAGCGCCGCGTGCGCAGCGAGGCCGCTGTTGAACTTGCCAATCTGTTTGCGCAGATTTTCCTGTTCGACTTCGAGCAACGCCTCAGGGTTCTGGCGCTCCAGCCCGGAGATAAAGAGGCCAATAAAGCCGTGGAAAAGATTGCTCAGGCGGCGAAACATGTGGTTGCGTCTCCTCGTTCGGTTCTAATCTTACTCGGATCTAGGCAGCGCCAACGCTGATCAGTGGCTCGTTTCTCGCCGTTGCCAGCTTGCAAGCAGATTCGTAACGATCTCCGCTTTTGGCGCAGCGCAGATCTTGCCTAAGTCCAGTGTCACTCCATTCCCCTGATAGCGGACCCACGGACTATCGGGAGTTCGCGTCGGCACACTGGGGTTCGCCGGGCGAAAGCCATGGGTGATGGATTCCCGCTGTACCGGCTCGCTCAAGAGAAAATCCAGAAACGCCTGTGCCGCGTTTCGCTGATCATCCGAACTCCAGGGCACCTTGAGAATGTAGTAAGGGTTCTCGTTCCAGGCATTGTACTCCGGATAAATGACGTGGATCGGTCCCCATCGGCCTTCGGCATTTTTCAGATAATCAATGGCCACGCTCTCATAGACCAGCAGAGCATCGTAAGACGACGGCCCTTTCAACACCATCTCCCGCATCAAATTCCCCGTGCTGTTTGAGTCGCTGCTCGCGGCCGACTCCAGCTTGCCAAGCCAGCTCTGAAACTGCAGATTAGTCACATCCGCGACCGTCAGATCATCCGTTTTCTTGAAGTAGCTATGCCCCGCCAGCAATAGCGCGAAAATCCCCGAGTTCGACTCACCCGGATTCGTATGCCCAAACTTGAAGAGGCCCCAGTCGGGATGCTGGCCGATCGTTTGCCATCCGCCTGGCTCATGCAATGCCCGGTTGATCGTGTCGAAATCAACCGTGCCGTAATGGTCCTTGAAGGCTTGATAGCGCTCTTCCCACATCACAAAGACCATGGGGGTCAACGCAAGCGCATCTTCTTTCAAAATTGGGTCGGAGCCATACTTGGACTGCCAGTCTTCGACGAATGTGTCCTTATACACCGCGCTGGCCGGCGACCACACCTGAATGCGCTGATCTCCGTTCAGCACCGCGTGAGCGCCTTCGAGCGAACCCATGGGAATTAGATTCACATGGATATGCTTGCCCTGTGGGACCGTTTGGAACCGCTCTACCGCCCATTGCAGCCAGCGTTGCTTCTCAGTGCCATAAGCAATGCCCAGCTCCACAGCCTTGCCATCGCTCGAAACAGAAAGCTTCTCTGGCAGCACATGCCTTTGACGCGCCCAGTAATAAGCGCCGCCTACGCAGCCCAGAAGAAAAAGTACAATCACGGCTTTGCCGGCTGGCGTGAGCGAGGGACGAGACGAATCGAGCTGACTCGAATTCTGTGCCATAAATTAAAAGAAAGTCGAGATATCGCGAAACACTTCCACTATATTTTGCGGGTTACCGTCATATGCTTTGCCCTGAGTGGCGTTGGCAATCTGCGCAAGTACGTCGCGTTTTGCGTCGCTCCCATAAGCGATCGTGTAGATGCGAATCGTATGGATCTCGGCATCGCTACGAATGCGCGAAAGCAATTCGGTCAGCTGCACGGTGCTTTTGTTGTCTTCGCCATCAGTCAGCACAACGATGGCGCGAATGTGGTCGGCAGGCCTCTGTTGCAAGTGAGCATAAGCCGCATCGATTGCGTCATACAGAGCCGTTTGGCCATCTGGAAAAAGGGACTCGATCGCATCGACCGAAGGCTTGCGAGAGGCTACTAAAGGCTGGTCAGTCGTCGCCCAGCTCGGTGCATTATTGAACGAAATGAGCGAGAACTCGTCTTTGTCGCTCAGCAGGGAGACAAGCTGCTTCGCCCCCGCCTTGGCATTCGGCATCTTCGACTCATCCTGCATGCTGCCGGACGTATCCAACACAAGCGCAATATCGGCGGGCTTCTTCTCCTCGGTGTCCCATACGCGTTGAATCGCGTTGATCACTTCAGAGGAGGGAACCTCCAGAGTGGTCACCGGCTGCTTCGGATCGACCCCATGAGCGGCATCGATGGGAGCGCCGACCGGCACATCCGGCGATCCTGGTCGAAAACCGTAAGCCAGTGCCTTTTGCTGCTGTTGCGCCGCCAGCAAGTAATTGATATAGGTCTGCGCTGCCTCGCGCCGTTCGGGGGTCACCCAACCGCGCTCGACAATGCCGACGGGATGGTCGCTCCAGAACGTCCCTTCCTTCGGATAAAGCGCAACCACCGGAAATGCCATCGTCTTCGCGTTGCTATACGACTCAACCACCATGCTCTCGTAAAGCACCGCGGCAGAGAGATACTCTGGACCGCTGTCAAACAACTTCCGCCCAAAGAAACCAGTGGAGCTGCCGTAGTGCACCATTGAGTTTTCGATGCCGCTGACGAAATCTCGCGTCTTAGGGTTCTGCACGTCGGCGATCGTTAGCCCGTGGACCTTTCCGACGGCGGCATAGTTCTCGGCAATCAGCGATAATATGCCGCTGTTGCTGTAAGCCGGATGGGTGTGCCCGAATTTGAAACTTCCCCATTGGGGGAACCCATGAGCAGCCCATCCTCTCTTGTCTCGTGCCAGCGCAAGGATGTCCGCCCAGCCGACAGGCTTCTTACCCCAGCCGATCGCTTCGGCCATCGGCTTCCAGATTGCGATCACAACCGGCGAAAGCACTAGGTTTTGTGTGCTGCCGATCAGGTCTTTGCCGGTCGCGGACCGCGATTGTGCATTCCCCAATTTGATGAAGATGTTCGACGCTGGACTGATCAGGTCATCATGTTCGCGCCCGCTGATGAGGTCGTCGACACATTCGCCAGAGCCTTTCGGAATCGCCTTGACGGTAATGTGCTTCCCGCCGCTTGTCTTTGCCCCGCTCTGATTGAAAGCGGCGGTAACATCCTCAATCCACTTCTGCTTTTCCGAACCATAGGAGAAGAGCAAACGAAGTTCATCGGGACCAGGCGTCTCCGTGGAAACCTCTGGAGTGGCCGGCTTCCTGCAGCAAAGTAATCCCCACGTCAGCAGTGGCAGCAACAGGGCGATCGCCAGAAGTTTCCCAGCCCGTAGCTGAAGGCATTGCCTCATCGCGACAAGAATACATGTGCATACGCAAAGTCGATGGCATTAGTTCAAGAGCGGTGGGTCGCGACTTAAGCCTTGAATCTCGGGCAATATCCGATTGGAAAGGAAGAGCGAAAAGCTAGCGCTTTTCGAAGATAAGGAAGTAATCCTGGCCGTCGGCCTTGGTGAAATCATAGCGGCCGATCTGAAGGAAGCCGGCGCGCTCGACCTCGGCTCGGACGATGGGCTCGCTCAGACCGTGGTCGGCACCGTTGCCATTGCGGTCAATGATACCGAAGCGGGCGCCGGGATTGAGCGCCGCACGTAGGTTGGCGAGGACAAGTTGGGGGTGGGCGATCTCGTGATAGACCTTGAGCATCAGGGCGGCATCGAGGGAGTTGGGCGTGAGCTTCGGGTCGTCGGCTGTGCCTAGGAGCGGCTCGATGTTGGCGAAGTGCTCGCGCTGGGCGCGCTGCTGGATGTAGGCGATGGCTTTAGGGTTGATGTCCTCGGCGATCACACGGCCGCTGGGAGCGACGCGGCGGGCGGCGCGGACGCTGAACCAGCCGCTGCCGGCGCCGATGTCAGCGATAGTGCTCCCGGGTTTGAGGTGCAGGAGGTCCATGACGCGGTCGATCTGTAGGCGCTGGTCGCGGCCGGGCTTCTCGAAGATGCTGAGGTCGCCGGCATAGGGCGTACTCGTGGGGTGCGGGGGCGGCGCCGGAGTTTGCCCCGGAAGGTTTGGTGCCGAGACGACGATACTGACTGCAAAGAGAGTGGCGAGCAGCTTACGGCGGATGGTCATGAACTTTTCCTTTGTCTAGATTGACGATTTCAGGATCCTCTCCATCACCGGTTGCCAGTACGTTTCCGCAGCGGTCAGGTACGGCTCATTGTGCTCAAGACCTTCTACAACAATCAGCTCACCCCACGAACCGCAGGCCTCCGTGATTCTTCGCGGCATATCCAGTGGAAAGAGTCGGTCCCCATCGCTGTGTACCACCCACACTGGCATCTGAACGCGCTCGATCGCGGCGACAGTCACCCACACATCCGGCACCGCGCGCGCAAGCCACCGCGGCACTCCCGCAGCGCATGCAGCACCACGAAACGAATCGAATGCTTCGCACAGGAACAGTCCTCTAACCGGCGGGCGTAGTGCAGCCGCGCCGTGCGCCGCGATCCCGCTACCCAAAGAAAATCCCAAAACAAACACCAATGCCTCTGGCCCAACACGCTGCCGCAGTTCCGCGTACGCAGCGATCAGGTCCTCGTCGCAATGTTCCGCGCGCACCTGCCCCGAGCTCTTTCCATAGCCCGAGTAGTTGAACACTAACGACCCAATTCCATGTTCGCGGAACAGCGCCTGGACCGCGCTCCAGTGCTCTACGGTTTCACCGATGCCATGACAAAGCAACACGGCTGGCCCTCTCTCAGACCCAGGCACATACACGGATGCCAGCGTTCGCTTTCCGCTTGCCACGAAGAACTCCTCACGTGCGGGATACTTACGCAACCGGCGCGTCACGCCTAGCAAGCGGTCGCGAAGCATCAGCCCAATACTCACAACCGTTAACATCCACGATAGAAAGAGTGATTTCAAACTTTGCATTGCGTTATAGAGGTTAATAGGCCCGAACCTAACAGACTCTAAACCGCGAGGGACGATCCTCGGCCCTAGTCCATACGAAGGCAGAGAGCGGCTTGCTTGGCGGCGATCGGCATTGCCGACGCACACTCCCCGCCCGGCGCACTTGCACAACCGGTCCACGATCTTGATGTATTCTTGCCCGAACGAAACAGTCCATTGGTCAGGGAGCCGCGAGGTTGTATGTCTCTTAGCCGAACCACCGAGTTTTCCAGGGTTGGGCCCTTCCTCGTGCTCACGGTCACCGTCCTCATCCTCTTCTTCGCGCGCGATCTAATTGTCCCCTTCGCATTCGCCCTCACTCTGGCCTTTTTATTGGCCCCTGCCGTCAGCCGCCTTGAGGCCCGAGGCATCCCTCGCGTACTTGCGGTCGCGATCACAGGTGTGCTCGCCTTCACAGTGATCTGTGGAGTCGGATACGTCGTTGCCCGCCAACTCCTCAACGTCGCCCGCGATCTTCCCGCTTACCGTCTCAGCATTCAAAAGAAAGTAGCCTCGCTTCACTCCCCCGCCGAGCAGTCCCTCGAAAAGGCTTTCACCGCCGTCGAGGACATCAGCGGAGACCTCGCTAGCAGCGCCAGCAAAGCCACTCCCAGCGTCCAGCAAACAATCGCGCAGGCCCAGCCCGTTCGCGTCGTGGACCCCGATCGCAGCCAACTCCAGTCGACCGCCGAGCTCCTCATGCGCTTCCTTCGCCCCATCGGGACCTTCGGTGTCGTCATTGTTTTCACCATCTATCTCCTGATGAAGCGCGAGGACCTCCGCCACCGCATCCTCCTCCTCGCCGGTATGGGCCGCATCAGCCTCATGACCCAGGCCTTGGGGGATGCCGCAACCCGCATCAGCCAATACCTTATCCTCCAGGTCACAGTCAACACGGTCTACGGAACCCTCTTCGGCTTCGGACTCTTTCTCATCGGCGTACCCAACGCGACCCTTTGGGCGGTGCTCGCCGGAACTCTTCGCATCATTCCTTACGTCGGCACTGCTACCGGAATCGTGCTGCCTCTTATCGTCTCGATCGCCATCTCCTCCTCTTGGGTTCCACCGCTCTTGGTCGTCGGCCTCTTCCTTATTCTGGACCTCACCGCAACCAATGTTGTCGAACCCTGGCTCATCAGCTCGCGCACCGGCATCTCCTCCCTCGCCTTGCTGGCCATGGCTATCTTCTGGGCGCTCCTCTGGGGGTGGCCAGGGCTCATCCTCTCCACTCCACTCACCGTCTGCATCGTTGTCCTCGGCCGCTACGTCCCCCAGATGTCCTTCCTTCACACCCTCCTCGGTACCGATGCCGAACTTTCCGCCGAGGCTCTCTTCTACGAACGTCTCCTCGCCCGGGATCAGCAGGAGGCACGCGCCGTCGCCTATCGCTTCCTCGAACGCAAACCACTCGTCGATCTCTATGACTCTGTCCTCATCCCCGTCCTCGCGCTCGTCGAACAGGACCGTCACCAAGGCGTCCTCGACGACGTCCGCTGCAATTTCTTTTTCCTCAGCATCGGCGAGCTAATCACCGAACTCACCGACTATCACCCGAAAGAAACCGGAGACTCCCCCCTCAGCACTCCGCGCTTCGCCATGCAAGAAGACTTCGCAGTCGTCTGTATCTCCGCCAATGATCAGGCCGACGAACTGACCACCCACATGCTCGTCCAGCTCATGGAGCAGTCCTCCCACCAGACCGCTTACGTTCCGGCCTCCGTCTCCAGCGAGGTCCTCGACGCGCTCGCCAACGAACCCAACACGGTCATCTGCATCTCAGCCTTGCCGCCCTTTGCCTTCTCCCAAGCCCGCGCGATCTGTCAGCGCGTCCGCAGGCACCTTCCGCAAAACCGCATCGTCATCGGCCTCTGGAACCCCACCGAAGACCCTGACCAGACCCACGAGCTCACCGTCGAGCGCTTCGGCAACGGCAGACCCACCGTCGTCGTAAATACCCTAGCCCAGGCCGTCCGGCAGGTCACACATTGGCATCAAGATGTCGCTACCCACCCCCCTGTGGGCATGTAACGGCATTCGTCTCCGATGCTGACTCGGAAACTCTGGTCGGTCGATTGTATTTTTAGGGACCCGAAGATCGGTCCTGATCGCACTGATGCAATGTCTCGGAGAAATCTTTCCTATAAACCTGTGACTTTCAATAGAGAGCCGAAACCATGACCTTGGTAACTTTGGCCGCTCATGTCGCTTCGTCGCAATTCACACCTGGGTGTACCGTAAACCTACGCCGTCACCGGATAGAGACAGGGGCAAAGAAATGTAGCCGTAAAGGAGAGAGCTCGTGAACAATCGATCTGGTTCCCGGATTTTGGTGATTGTCTTCGCAGTTTGCTGCGCTTTCCTCGGAATGCCGACCTCCGCCGCGGCCCAATCGACGTGTTCCAATTTCGGCACTGTTTCGATTGAGAACGGCGCGTATATCTTCCAGAACAACGAGTGGAATTCCAGCCTCGAGCAATGCGCCACAGTAAGCGGAGCAGGCTTCACCCTCACGACCGCAGACTTTAATCTAGCCACGGACGGCGCCCCGGCAACCTACCCATCCATCTTCAGGGGATGCCATTGGGGCAATTGCACCACCTCCAATCCGTTTCCTATCGAGGAAAGCAACATTGCATCCGCAAGTACCAGCGTCAACATAACCCAGCCCTCCGGGTACAACGATGACGCGGCCTACGACATATGGTTCAACCAGACATCAACGACGTCGGGGCAGCCGAACGGTACGGAGATCATGATATGGATCAACCATCAGGGATCGCCGCAGCCCTTCGGCTCGCCAGTGGCGACGGCAACGATCGATGGCGCGACCTGGCAGGTGTGGACGGGCCGGCAGTCATCGTGGAACATTATTTCGTATGTCAGGGAAACCCCAGTAACATCGGTAAGCAACCTGAATCTTCTGCCCTTTTTCAGCGATGCCGTATCCCGAGGCAGTCTGGTACCTTCATGGTGGCTGATCGATGTGGAGTACGGCTTTGAGATCTGGACGGGTGGTCAAGGACTTGCCATGAGCGGCTTTTCAGTCAGCGCCGCAGCCGGCAACGGGGGAGGCGGCGCGTCATGCGCTTCCGTGCCCTCGGAGCCCAGTGGCGTAAGGGGGACAGCGGCTTCCTCCAGCGTCATCAACGTAAGCTGGACCGCGGATACAGCTCCGGCCAATTGCACGATCAGTTCCTACAACGTCTTTCGCAGCAAGACCGGCGGATTCACACCGTCACCGAGCAATCAGATAGCCAGCGGGGTAACGAGTACGAGCTACTCCGACACTGGTCTCACGCCCGCAACAACCTACTACTACCTCGTGGAAGCAGTGGACGCGGCCGGGACCTCGCCGCCGTCGTCTCAAGCGAGCGCGGAGACTTCGTCTGCCGGTAGCAGCGGCTCCGCATGCCATGTCACCTACATGATTACAGGCCAATGGCCAAGCGGCTTCGGAGCCTCGATCACCATCCAGAACACCGGAACCACCGCCCTCTCGAACTGGACGCTAACCTGGACCTATGCCAACGGGCAGACCATAACGCAGCTCTGGAATGGCAATGAGACGCAGAGCGGCGCCCGTGTGACCGTCACCAACATGAGTTACAACGGCAGTATCCCCGCCGGTGGCAGCTACAGCGGCATGGGATTTAACGGAAGCTGGAACAACACGACGAATGCTGTGCCCACGTCGTTCGCGGTTAACGGAACCACTTGCAAGTAGCTGCCGCTACTCGAGCCGGCGCACCTGATCCTGATTGCCCATGAGCTCAGCCATGGTTAAGATCTATCATCTCGCCTAACGAATGTAGATGAGAGGAACACCGGCTGCATCCGGCTTCGCAGCGGGTTTTAGTACAAGCCGCCGAACGCTCAGAGAACACACCAAGTGCGCCGGACACTCCAATCTTCTGCATTGCGGAGGGCCCGACCATCAACACAAGCGGAAGCGCCCTCGGGTCTACGTTTTCGGACCAACAGAGCGAGGACAAGAACGATCACAGCAGCAGTAACCAGGGAAAACGACCCCGAGATTGTTTCAAATCACCCCGTACTCGAACCCCAATCCAGCTGAGTCACCAAACAATCGCAAGGCGAAGCGCCCGCAAGAATGCCGGCCCCCCAGCTTGCGTTGCTATACTCCTCGGATGGAGATTTTCGCATGAGTCATCCCCTCCGGCTTCCCAGAATCCAGACAGCGGCACAGCAGCGAGCTGCGGCCATCACGCCCCAGTGGCCTAGCTACAGAGGCACGTCACAGTTGGTGGGAACCAGCCCGGTCGGCAAGGTAACGGTCTACGTCGATCCGTCGCTGGGCGCACCGGCGCTACAGAATGCACAGGATCTTCTCAAGGATGCAGACCGCGTGGTGAGCGCAAATAACGCGATTTTTGGCACCCCCGGTGGCCCGGTAAGCGTAATCGTGTTTGCGCTGGGAGGCGCGACCGATGGCACGGGTGGTGCAGACCACCTCGGCTGCGATTACACGACCGGCAACGCGATTGAAGTGTGCGCCTCGTATGGCAGTTCCAATCGGGTGTCGGCACTGTTTGAAGCGGAGCTGAGCGAGTGCTCGATGGGTGGGAACTTGTGTGGAGTGAGTACCGGCGAGGCTCTTTCCCGGTGGTGCGCCGCGGTGACCAGCAACAACGCGTTGTCCGACTTTACGACGGCTCCGAGGTGGGCTCAGGATGGCGAGCCCGATTATGTGAACCAAACAGATCCCACCGACCAGAGCGCAGACAGCACAGGATGCGGCATGGCCTTCCTATCGTGGCTGATGAGCAAGGGTAAAGCCCTGAATCAGATTGCTCCGGCCATGGTGACGCTGGGGAGCGGCGGTACATTCGCGCAACTCTATGCGAACCTGACCTCCGACGCGGCCTCGAACGCATGGCCGGCATTCCAGGCGGCGGTGCAAACGCTGCCCAACGGAGTTACCAGCGACGATCCATTTGGAGCTGGACCGCAACAGGGCTCGTGAACTTACCGCGAGGACCGTTCTCAGGAACTGCAGCAACAGCCCTCAACGGCTCACATCTATGAGCGTGTCGAGATGAGTTGCGCAGATGCTCGCAGAGCGCGAGTTCACAACTGCCCTCAGGGGTTCAACGCTGTAGGCAGGTAATATCTGGCCCCCGTCCATCGTGTGTGCGTTTTTGACGCAGGTCAATATAGAACCACACCGCTAGACTTCGCGGCGACAGCCGTCACTGAGTCATCCGTTCCTAGAAAGCGAATGAGAGTTTTCCATGAGCATGGCCACGACACCTGCCATTCGATCGCCTGATATCCGCAGCACCCGCTACCAAAACATCTTTCGCCATCTAGGTAAGATAACCGTGAAGAATCTCTATCATTTCTTCGATGGTGTCGCCTCGCTCACAATCTAACTGCAAAGTACGCAACTTCTCTTCAAGGAGGTAGGCCATAAGACTACTCATCGCTCCGCGGGCGGCCACAACTCTTTGAAGCAGCATGGTGCCCTCGGGATCCTCGATCAGGGAGCGCTCAATCGCAGCCACTTGTCCCTGTATGCGCCGAAGCCGTGCAGTGATGCGCTCATTACGTTTCGCGGTCGTATCAGGCGTGATATCCATTCGTTTACTCCATTCCCGATTCAGCGATCGACCAGCTCAGCGTTGAGACGTCGTCCTCAATAGAGAGGCGCATCACCACTTGTTCGATAGCTTCGTTATTCCGGCCTGCGGTCGTCATCTCGGCGCGGATGTGGGCTTGCTCATTTACATCATCCTGTTCCCCATCGATCGACTGTAGCGTGACGGGCAATGGAGTTATGGTAGAAAGCAGCAAAGCGCGTATATGGGGAGCAGCGGAGACTTTACAGGCAAGGTTTAACTGATAGAGTGTTTCGGCAGGAATAGCCTCGGGAAGGACGGGGTGCAGACGATAGGCAAGGGGACGGAGCACCACGTTGGTGAAAAGAACGGCGAAGGCAAGGACG
>DASYBJ010000597.1:0-6186 GCA_036500845.1 Acidobacteriaceae bacterium | reverse complement strand
TACCCCCGCTAGAGTTGGCGATGAGGAACTTCCCGTCCGGAGACCAGTTGGGCGCCTCCCAGATCGAGTCCGCGGTATAAACCACGTGCGAGGAGCCGTCGTGCAAGTCGTAGATGAAGAGACGGCTGCGGAGATGCTGCGCGGAGGGTGCTGCTGGTGACTTGCCAAGAGAAGATTGCGCATGGATAGTGGCCGCTACCAGAAGAAAAGCGATCACGGTGAGCTTACAGCAGAGTCGCAATTGGATCGATAGAATCTTCATGTTGATGACACCCCTCTCCAGGAAGAAATCGCAAAGCCGTTCTCTTATTGACGGCGACTACCAACACGCTTCGCTTTGACTCCGCCGAGTTTGCCCTCTAAGCGAAACTGCATATTCTTCATGAAACTACCACTGTCCGTACGCCACGCCAGGTGGATCATACTCACGCCATACTCGCCGATCATGGTAGGCAATGATGGTAGACAATGATGGTAGGCAATGATGGCAGGCTTGGAATCGTCATCGAGATTCTGGCGAATCACCACGACCGCGTCCACTAGGATCGTCGACGCCACTCCACGAGCAAGTACACTGGTGGGCAGTCCTATGTCCGGATGGCGGCGCGACCCGAACGTCTCGTACAAGGTCATCTCGCAGCGATACTTTGCTTTCCGTAGCCCAAAGTTCCTAGCGTCCGTAGATCAGTAAGCGGGCTGTTCCCTTGATGGCTTTGCGGTCGCCTTTCGGCCCGGCCGGTGGCGTGAAGTTCGAGGTGACCAGAAATAGCTTCTGGGTCTTCGGATCGAGTCCCATAGTCTTGGCTCCGTACGCGGTCTTAATCTCTTCTATCGGGGTTAGTTTGTCCGGCGAGTCCTCATGGAAAACATGGAGCACACCTGCGCGGGTGGAGGAGAACACGAGACCTGTTGCAGGATCATAGATGTTTGCGTCAACTCCGGCTGTGATGGGAAAGGACTGGAGCACATTTCCATTGTCCGCGTTCATCATCACCAGCATCGCGGGATTGCGTCCTGCGGAGAATAGACGATGATGCACGCGATCGAGAGCGAGAGCCACTGCCTGTCCAGCCGGCTTGATTGACCACCGCGTCTTGACTACCAACTTGTGGGTATCAATGACCACCACCTCGCTGGTGTCTTCATTGTTGTCGTAGATCAATCCTTTGCCGTCAGCAACCGGATACTCCGGGCCACCGCCCATGTCGATGGTCTTGATCACGGTTTCCTTCACGGGATCGATCACTGACGAGTTCTTACTGTCACCATTGAAGGTGAACACCAGTTTCGATGACGGATCATAGATGATCGAGTCGGTGTCCGGATAGGTCTTGATTGCGCCGGAGGTCTTCAAGGTTTTGATATCGAAGACCACGACCTGGGCGGCATCGCCGTCGGTGATAAAACCCTTGTTCAGTCCGGGAACCAGCACAACACCGTGGCAGCGTTTCAACCCAGTTATGGAGCCGAGTACGGTGAACTTGTCGGCGTCGAGCACCTTGACTTCGGTGCCATGGGCAACATAGACGCGGCGCCCCACAGGATCGACCGTGACGTAATCGAAGTACTCACTGTCGCCCGGCGCGGCACCCAACGGGACGGTTTTTACCAGGTGATACCCGCTTCCGGCCGGACTTGCCGGGGCAACTGTTCCCAGGAATACGAACGAAAAACAGACCGCGAGAAAAGCCGCAACCAAAATCTTCATCGATAGACGCTCCTTTGAACCACGTGTATTGATTGAGCGGCGAAGTTGATGACGCAACCACGAATCGACGCCCAAGACCCCATCAGAGCGGGTCTTCTGGTGTTGTGCCTGATCCTACTCTCGAAACCTGAGCGTCTCCTGAATGCCGCGGTGAAATCCGCAGTTGCCGGTTGTTGCTGACGGGGCTTTATAGCTCCCAGCGCAGCAGGCACGCTCCAGACGTGAAGCCTGCGCCCACCGAGGCGATCAATACCAGACCTCCCTTGTGCAGACGTCCTTCGTCCTGAGCTGTCTGCATGCCCAACGGAATCGTGCCTGCCGTTGTATTCCCATAGCGATCGATGTTGATGATCACGCGATCTTCGGGCAATCCCAGGCGCTCCATTGTCGACTGAATGATGCGCCGGTTCGCCTGGTGGGGGATGAAGCAATCAAGGTCGGAGGCCGCGACGTTGTGGTCGGCGAGCACCTTGGTCGAGGTCTCCACCATCTTGCGAACGGCGTATTTGTAAACCACCTGGCCGTCTTGGTGGACATAATGCATTTTTTTCGCGACCGTCTCCGCTGAAGAGGGATGCAGGCTGCCGCCGCCGGGCATGTTGAGCGCGTTTGCTCCGGAGCCGTCAATCTCGTGGTGGAAGCCAATCAGTCCGACTTCTCCTTCCGCCGCCGGCTCGACCAACACGGCGCCCGCGCCGTCTCCGAAGATCACGCTGGTCGATCGATCGGTGTAGTCGATGATCGATGACATGGTGTCCGCGCCGATCACGAGTACTTTGTCATGGGCTCCCGACTCGACCAGTTTGGCTGCTACCTGGAGAGCATAGACGAAGCCTGAGCACGCCGCGGAAAGATCGAAACCCCAAGCGCCTGCCGCCCCTAGTTTGTCCTGGACAAGGCATGCGGTGGCGGGAAACAACATATCCGGGGTCACAGTGGCGACCACAACGACTTCAACTTCCGTTGCGGAGATCCCGCGTGTGGCAAGACAGCGTCGCGCTGCCTCAACGGCGAGATCGCTTGTGGCTACGCCCGGGTCGACCAAATGGCGTTCGCGGATGCCGATGCGCTGCATTATCCAGGCATCGGAGGTGTCAACCATTTTTTCGAGATCCGCATTCGTTAGAATGCGCGGCGGAACATAGGTACCCAAAGAGCTGATTTTTGCGCGCCGGGCTTGCATCTGGCGCAGTGCTATGCCCAATGACTTTCTCCGTTTGACCTCTGCATGCTGTGGGAACTTCGAAGCAGAAAGGTGGACTGGAAGACGTATGTACCGGGAAACCTACTGCGCACGCACTGACCCGTTACCGTTGCTTCCTTCCGGACCTGGCGGGGTTGGCGGGGTTGCGTCGCGTAGGCCCCGGCACACCCACATCATAACATTGCGGAGGCGGGCATCATGCATTGGGCTAGTAGCCGTTGGCAATTAAATATTCGACGGTGAGGTTAAATTCGGTACGGCGACCGCGCTGCTCAAAGAACTTCAACAAGACGTCGGCTTCGACATTCACCAGTTGCCCTGGGCGCAATGCAGACAGGTTGGTGTGGGCATACGTGTGGGGAATGACGGCGATTTCCACGACGTCCCCCTCCGGCGACCCTGGCGCCCATCGAGCGATGGTCAGACTGATTCCCTCGATGGCAATCGATCCCTTCTCCACGATGTAAGGAACGAGTTGGTGGGGAACCGCGACACGCAACCGCCAGTCCCCGAGTGCAGGGTCGGCTTGAGGATCGACCGGCGTCAAGCTCAACAGCGTTCCTGTCCCATCGACATGGCCTTGCACAACGTGGCCGCCCAACGGCGTACCGGCGGGCGTGGGAAGCTCCAGGTTTACAACCGATCGTGGAGCTAGATGCGACAGGGAGGTGCGCGCGACGGTCTCGGCGGCAAGATCGGCGTGGAAGATGCCAGGCTGGAGATCGACAGCGGTTAAGCAGACGCCGCTAACGGCAACGCTATCCCCAGTACGCAGCGCGAGCCCAGGCGCCGCGATTGCGATGCGCCGCGATCCATGTCGCTCCTCAACACTCAAAACCGTGCCTGTCGTCTCGATCAATCCTGTGAACATAGGTTCTCTTCGCTCCAGTCAACTGGTCAGACAGCCCTATTGGCTAGCCCTGACCAAGGATCGCGGATATACCCGTCGACCGCAACATCCTCTCCAAATTTCTTGAAAGCTAGCTCTTTGATCGCATCCTTATCCGCGTGCCAGCAGAGATTCGAAGAGATCATCGGTACCGCATCCGGGCCGAGAAAGATTGGCGCGTAGAAGATGCTCAGCTTATCGACATGATTGCCGTTGAGCAGGGCCGCATTCATCTCCGCTCCGCCTTCCGTAAGCACGCTCGTGATCTCGAGCTTGGCCAGCCTTTGAAGCGCTTCGTTCAAAGAAACCCGCTCTCCAGCGGGATCGTCTTCTGAGGGCTGCAATCGCTCTACTCGGACGCCGCGAGCTTCGAGAGCCTGACGTGCATCGGCGCTCGCGTTGACAAAGAAGATGAGCAGATCATTCCTGGCAGTCCTAACGACTTGGGATTCGAGTGGAGTCCGCAGCGTTGAGTCGAGAACGACCCTCAGCAGCGGCCGCCGCCGCGGCAGGTTGCTTCGGTCGGTCAGCATGGGATCGTCGGCCAGAATCGTTCCTACGCCGGTCAGCAAGGCGTCTGCAGCGTGCCGCATCCTTTGCACCTCAGCTCTGGCAGCTTCTCCAGTTATCCAAAACGGGGCCTTGGCCGGGCGGCGGGGAGGGGCAATCCGGCCGTCGAGGCTTGCCGCAATCTTCATTGTTACAAAAGGAATGGAGGTCTGGGTGAATTTGGCGAAGGCGTCATTGATCTGGCGCGCAGGAGATTCAAGCAGTCCGGTCGTGACTTCGACACCTGCGCTTCGCAGCCGCTCAATGCCGCGACCGTGGACCACAGGATTCGGATCCAGAGTCGCCACAACAACGCGCCGCACGCCTGCTGCCAAGAGGGCATCCGCGCACGGACCGGTACGTCCGTGATGGCTGCAGGGCTCGAGAGTGACATAGGCGGTGCCTGCCCGGGCGCGGTCACCTGCCTGTTTCAACGCGACAATTTCGGCGTGGTCCCGGTTGTCGTATTCATGGAAGCCCTCGCCGACAGGTTCGTGGCCTTTGGTGAGAACACAGCCGACAGCCGGATTGGGAGATGCTCGTCCGACAGATTTCTCTGCCAACTCGAGCGCGCGATGCATCCACCGCTTGTCCTCTTGTTCACTCCCACTCTGCATCGGGACTGCCTCCGGGGCACATTCTTCGTGTAAGGAGCTACCACGCCCATCCTGAACGCAGTGAAACTTCTGTTCCTGATCGGAGAGACAGGTCCCTCCACCCAGCTCGGAAAGACAGAATATAGGCTGCACAACGATCGACGCTAAGCGCCGAGCAATGAGTCAACAAAGGCTTGGCTATCGAAGGGCAGCAGGTCGTCCAGTTTCTCGCCAACGCCGACATAACGCACCGGCAGATGGAGATCATGCGCAATGGCTACCGCGATTCCACCTTTGGCGGTGCCATCGAGCTTGGTCAGTGCGATGCCCGTGGCGCCGGCAGACTCAGTGAAGAGTTTCGCCTGCTGCAATCCGTTCTGTCCTGTAGTGGCGTCCATTACAAGCAAGACTTCATGGGGAGCGCTGGGAATGATCCGTTGCGCAGTTCTCCGCATCTTCTCGAGCTCCGCCATTAGATTGTTCTTGGTGTGCAGCCTGCCGGCGGTGTCGACGATGAGTACATCCGTCGATCTTGCCTTCGCCGCTTGCATGGCGTCGAAGAGCACGGCGGAGGGATCGCCGCCCTGCTTGGTCTTGATCATCTCCACGCCCGTACGCTGTCCCCAAATTTCGAGCTGTTCGATCGCCGCTGCACGAAACGTATCCGCCGCGCAGAGCAGGACAGTTTTGCCTTGCCTGCGGAAATATGCTGCCAACTTCCCGGCCGTGGTTGTCTTTCCGGTCCCATTCACGCCCACCATCATGATGACGAAAGGTGGTTCCTTGTACTTCGGTTTGAAGAAGTCCTGCTCTTCCTCAGCATCGAGGATGGCCTTGATCTGGGTTTTGAGCAGCTGCTTCAATTCGCTTCCGTTGCGAATCTCGTGATGCTTGGAACGTTCCCGGAGGTCTTGAATGATGCGGTTGGCAGTATGCACCCCAAGATCCGAGGCCAGGAGGCTGATTTCCAGTTCCTCGAGCGTCGCCTCATCGATCTCGCGAGTGAGCGAGACGATCGAGTCAATACGCTCGCTGAGGCTCTCTCGCGTGCGCGAGACTGCCTCCTTCATCCGGCCGAAGATACTTTTCTTTTCCGGCTCTTCCAGACTGCCAAACAGGGTCTGAATCATCACTACAACGCTCAATCCGGGTGGAGTACCACCACTCCTTGAGTGTACAGCGCCTTGTTTACGAGGAAACGCAAGCCGGCGGCTGCCGTCGGGGTCACCATCGATGGCGC
>DASYBJ010000596.1:0-13104 GCA_036500845.1 Acidobacteriaceae bacterium | reverse complement strand
AGCGCGCCGTCCTTCTCAATCTTTTCGCGATATTCGTCGAATGTCGTCGCTCCAACGCAGCGCAACTCGCCACGCGCGAGCGCAGGTTTCAGGATGTTGGCAGCATCCATGCCGCCCTCGTTGCCACCTGCGCCGACCAATGTGTGCAGCTCATCAAGGAAGAGAATTATCTCGCCCCTGCGCTCCCGGCATTCATCGACAATGCCTTTGAGCCGCTCTTCGAATTCCCCGCGATATTTCGTGCCAGCCACCGTGGCAGTAAGATCGAGAGCGAGCACTTTGCAGGCCTTCAGAGATTCGGGAACATCCCCTGCTGCGATGCGCAGGGCCAGTCCTTCCGCAATGGACGTCTTGCCCGTACCAGGATCGCCGACGCAGACCGGGTTACTCTTGGTTTTACGCAAGAGTATCTGCATCACGCGGCGAATCTCTTCATCTCGCCCCACCACGGGCATCAGTTCGCCACTGCGGGCAAGTGCCGTTAGGTCGCGGGCGAAGCGCGCAAGTAGCTTGCCGGGAGCGTTCAATCCAACAGCGCGAGCACTGGATCCATTCGCTCCAGCCACATCACCCAAAACTTCGCGCGCAGAGTCGCTCTGGTTCTGCGCGGACGCCAGGGTTTCGCGCGTGATGCCGGCAGCGCGCAACTCCTTGGCAATATCCTCGCGATGCGCACAGACGGCCTGCACGAAATCCACTGACTCGGCACTCTCGGCCCCACGCGCTTCCATCTCCTTGAATGAGTCCTCGATCAGCTCACGCAGGCCACGCGAAGCCACGGGACGCCTGCCCGGCTCGAGCGTGCTCTTGGGCAAGCGGTTCAGCCGTGCGGTAAGCGCCGCAAGCACAGGTGCAACCGAGACCCCCGTTCGCCCAAGTTGCGCCATCACCGCTGTCTCATCTTCGAGCAGCACAAAAAGCAGATGCTCTGGCGCAATGCTGGCATGTTTGCGCTCTTCTGCAAAGAGCCGCGCACGATCCAAGGCGCGCTCAAAATCTGCAGACAACTTGTCCAAGGGAATGGCCATGCAATTGGTTCTCCCGCATGCTCTTTCTATTCCAGGCGCCGTCTGCGTGGCGGAGGAATAGGGTGTTCTATCGGTCTGGATTCAGGAGCAGCGACCTCCTCGTCGCGAGGCCCCCTCGAATTCCGCTGGCCCCCGGATTGTGCCTGCAACGGTGGCCTAAAGGCTCCGGGCGGTGCATCGCCGCGCGCAACCGCGGGCATTTCTACTCCTTCGCGCTGTTTCGGCGACTCATTTGGGCGGAGCGATGTTTCTATCGGCTGATTCGGCGGGCTCATGCGCACCGAGTCCTGAGCATAGAAACGATGGCGCACAAACAGCAGAGCTGTCCGTACGTTCAAGTGCGCCGGCACAGCTACGCGCAAATCAGTCACCGTTGCAATGTCGGGCGCCTCAAAGTCGAACTCCACATTTTTCTGGCCGGCGAAACGCGCTTGCGCCACTCCATGAAGCGGGGCGCGACGCGTTCCGCTTCCTTCGTTGATCCGGATCTCCACGGGCACCCGAGCCTCCGCGGCATACTCATGATCCAACTCGGCAGTGACAATGATTCTGTATTTCTCACGGCCTTCGAGCCGGATCCCCGCAAAGTAAAACGTCATCTCATCGCCGAAACCCTGCAGCCGTGCGGGCTTGGCAGCCATCTTGTAGAGCGCGCTCCCACCCCGGTCGAAAATGAAGGTCATGGTGTCAAGCGTAGGGCTTACGCGGAAGTCAATGTACTTGCCCTCAAGGGCCTGCTCGAGCCGCTGCAGACCGCGCAGCGAGTTCTGCACGAAACGCACTTCGAGCCCGAGATCATCCTCGACTCGCCAGCGCCGTGAACTCTTTAGAAGCTGCTTCTGTTGTTCGACCAGAGGCATAAATTCTGTTTCGCCTGCGTTTTTCAACGCACTGAAGTACTGCTGCACGGGCGGGTTCAGGTCGAGGCCCGCGGCAGCGCCCTGCAGAAACACGCGGAGATTGCCAAAAAACCGGGCAGGCGCCTGAACGGGGTCGAGGCAGCCGTAGAGACATGTCTCAATAGAGGGAATGATCCGCTTGATGAACTCGAGAGTATCGCGGTCGATGCTGACGTCAATGCCGCGCTCGCGGGTCAGCTCAATGTACTCCTGCATAGCACGATGCAGTTCAATGAAGCGGCTGGAAAGAGAGGAAAGTTGTTCGACGATACGCCGCCACGCGGCGCTGAGTTCGCTAAAGGCGGTCAGGTTGGTGCAGGGCGGGATAAAACTCGAATCCCGTTCATATGCAGTACTGCTCTGGGAGCGACACAACCTGCTCACCACGATGGCATCCTGCACCTCCTCACCATGTGGCTGTAGTGTAAGGCGGTAGGAGCGGACTCGCTCTGTCTGCATCTGTGGGTTGTGCTCATCGCGCGCTCCGTCTCGCACGGTATAGATATGGGGCAGCGCCACGATATAGACGCGCGTCTCGCTAACTCCCTCGAGATCTGCTTTGTTGAACTCCTGATGAAGCGGGTAGTCGGGCGTAATCTCGACCGGAGTGCCTGCCACAGTCAAGCCCCGGCATTGCGTCACTGTGATGCGTAGCGTGTGCTCATCCTCCGAGATCGTCAAAATGGGGTCGTGCCGCACAGCCCCAAACTCGCTCTCCGGCAGGCGCGGGCCGCCACCAATCAACCCAAAGCTGTCGTGCGTGTAGCGCAGCATCCAGAGAATCGTCGCTTCGTAGAAGCGCTCCTGCCGCAGAAAGTGATCGGGAGTCACGAGCATCCCAAATTCCCAATTGACCGCATTCTGGCGAACATCGTTCGGGTTCATGCGTTTGCTCCTCTGCCCAGGTGAAAGTTGATACCAATGCGGCTGTTTTTCGAGGCAATGCCGAGACGGGGAGCTTGGCGAGCATCTTCAAGAATCCAGGTGATGGAATGACTCAAATAGGCGCTCGTGCATATGTCTGTCGTCATCTGAATCAGCCGACTCCCCAGCTCGGATTGAAAGCTGATATAGGTATCGAGTGACACCGGGCCGAGTTGAATCGTGATGGAATCGGTGTCGAGCTGGCGATCGCCCAGCAGGAAGTCGGAGCCGAGGCGGCTCGCGCGGGAACCAAGAAGCGACCGTTCTTGCGGCTCGATGAGACGATGCGCAGCGCGGTATTGGAATTTGCAGACGGGTAGGCCGAGGAGGGCGAGAAACGCCAGCTGTATTCCGACCTGCCGAGCCGCCATGCGCGCCAGTGTAGGAGCCAGCAGCGCAAGCGGGTAGAGCAACTCCTCGGGCCAGGTCGCCGACTCCAGCCCGAAGAGCGCAAGCCAGCGACGGCAGGCGCCGAATTTTCCCGGACCTATATTGAAGAGCGGCGCTCCGGCACGAAGCCACTGCGCCGCTTTCTGCAGCGGATCGTCGAGAAGCTGGCACAGCTCGCGTGTGCCCACCTCGGCTTCTCCGCCGGACTCCCGCATGGGCAACGGCAATGCGTCGAAGAAACCGAGACCAGCGAACCACAGAGTGACTGCCACGGACGGGGTGAGCGGGGTCCCGGGTGGTGGATGCTGCCGCACGATCTCCAGGCTGGGACGCCCAGGCCCAGCCATACGGAGCGTAAGCCGAGACTCAGCTATGCCGAGTGCGTCGAGCACATGCACAGCCGATCCCACGGTGTGCGCAAAGCCAGCCGTGCCCTGCGCGAAGTTCGGCATCGTAGGGTACTGCTGCTCAGGAAACGGTGAGGTGGTCATGCCCAGGCCAATTCCACATTCACATCGATGTCGAGCGGTATACGCTCAGCAAGGAAAGCGTGCAGGTCCGTCACGAGGGCGCGGGCCTCTTCTTCCGGAGCGGCAAATCTCTCGCGCCCCGCAGTCACGGTGATGCGATGCATCCGGCGCAGGCCACGCGCACTGCGTGCAAGAATCGGATGCACATCGATACTGGTGATGCGGCGATCGAACGAACGAATCGAGACTTCGAGGTCGGCGCGGGTGAGCAGACGCTGTCGCGACAGCAGCGCCTCGGAGAATCGCCGCTGTGCCGAATGCAGACCTTCTCCATTGGAACCACCCGCAGCCGCGGTTATGTTCTCGACGGAGAGGCCAAGTGCCGGCGCTTTACCAAAGCTCCGCAAACGTGCAACTCCCATCTGGTTCCCTGCCGCTCCCGCAGTCATCCAGAGGCGCACGTTCGCGTAGCTTTCATCTGCTCCGTTCGGCATTTTGCCCGGCAAGAATGTCAGGTATCCCTGGTGCAGCCGGTATCGCCCGATGGCGGGATTGAAAGACGGCTGGAACTCAGGAAGATACGTCTCTCCGCTTTCACCGGTAATCGAAAGCGGCGCCACTAGAAAGGAGCGTCCGCCTGTCTCTCTGCTGATAGGAATTGTGGTGCCGTTCTCTACAAAGCGCACCGTTTGATTCGAGCACTCAACGTTAGAAGCGCTTTGGGCATGGAGATAGACAGCCGAGATGGCAGTGTGCAACGGCTCTACCCGGGCGTCGAACTGGATACGTAGCCATGCACGCGGCTTGAGGAATAGCCCAGAGCGCTCAAAGATCGCGCGAAGCGGAGCCTCAAGTCCGTGAGGGGCCTCGCACAAAAAATGACGCTCCTTAGGAATGGACGGCAGCACAAAGCACTTGCCACGCCAAAAGCCACCAGGCAACGAAGGCGTTTCCGCCCGTTCTTGATCTGCCCAAGCCTCGCCCGTCAGCGTCAACCACTGCAGTTGATGCTGGCCTGCGTTTAGGCTGTGTGGCCGAAGTACACCCGTGGCCTCGAACCTGCCAGAGTTCGAGGCCAGGCACCAATTTTCCGTCTGCAACTGCGCGTTCAACAGTGTGGCCTCGGGGCTGGTTTGCAGAAATATTCCATGCCGCGAAAGATACGTGGGACTTAGATTCTCGAGCGCGATGTAGATCGCCGGATGTACACCCAACTGCGCGGGGACAGCGCCATAGGACGGACCGGCGCGCAGGCTCTCCGCTGGGAGTTCAATGCCACTCAGTAGGCGCAGTGCACCGCTGGGACCTTCTCCCGTCGGATTGCCTTCGATTGGGCACTGGTAGACGAAAACCGCCGCGATGCGCGCAGCAGAGACGGAAATACCATAGTCTGTGGTGAAGGTCATGTGCCCTCCGCTCTCCGGCTCGCCGTTCAGGGTAGTACCCACCGCTACATGCACCGGCTCTGCATGGCGACCGTAGCGCACCACTACCTGCGCTGGATGTGCGAAACGGCGCTCAAAGCCCAGCCCCTCCAGAAGCTCATCGAGCAGTGCGGCCCTCAGCCTGTCAGTGTCGGACGAAAGAGCGTAGAGCTGCGAAGCGAAGGTGCGAAAGAGCACGGCCAGCACCGGGTCAATGAGCGTGGACTCGATGCCGTACTCCAGCAGATACCGCCGAAAGTCGTCTCGAAGCTTTAGGTCGATCTCTGCGGCGCTCGAATTCATAGGACATATCCTGTTGCGCGATCACTTCCGTTTTCGCGCAGCATCAGCGTTACACCGTGCCCTTCCCTCATGCGTCCCGCCCATCGCGCATCACCGGCCCCTTGTGTGGTTTTTTCGAGCGGCTCGAACACAAGAGAATCGACTCGATAGCGCGTGAGGCCAAGATCAATGAGTGTCGCGTTCATCTGTCCGGCAGTGGTCTCCGCCATGCGTGTACGCGACTCTTGCGAGAGACCTTCCTTCGCGATCTCAGCAAAGAATTCGTGAAAGCCGAAGAATGGGTGACCCATCCAGGAGCCTCGCGGAGTACGCGCCATGATACCGAGCAAGGTCAGATATGCTTCCCATTCATCAGTCTTCTTGAGCAGCCCCTGTTGCAAGCGCAAGGGAAATGCAATGGATGGATTCGAAAGATTCTCTGCGAGATTCGTCGGGATCAATGCCATGGCTCCTGAGAGGACGGAAGCGCAGAATCCGCACGGGCATAAAGCGGGTGCGCCCGCGGTGCCAGGAGCACCGCGGACGAAACGCCACCTCTGCTGTGCTTAGTTCCCCATTGTGATGTCTTTGAAGTTCTGCTGATTCATCGCCGGCTCCAGCTCAAGCGTGAGCAGGTGATTCACCGTCGAGTAGCTGCTCGAATCGGTGTTTCCGTCGGGAGTCGACGTTGGCAGCGGGTTGCCGGTCTCGAAGCGGCTGATCCAGCCCTTGAACTTGTAGCTGCACAGCGCATCTTGCTTGGCGTCATCCTTCCAGTATTCGACCTTCATATCGACGATCTTGTCACGCGTAACCACATTCGCGAGGTTGAAAAGACTCTGCAGGGTTGTGTACGGTACGTTCACGTCGTCGTGAAAGTCGATATAGATCTTGATCGCGGTAGAGAGTGTGCCCATTTCTGGCATACCCGCGCGATCTTTCAATGTTGCAAAACGCACCGTGCTGGCCAGTGCATCGAACTTATTTCCGTCTACTGTCACGGTGCTGCGCAATGGACTTGACATATGAATTGTCCTCCCCTTTTTCTCCGGCTGTGGTGTTTTGGACTGAACTCCAGGCCGCCTGTGCAACAGTCGCCGAAGAACGCCAAGCATGCGGTCACTCCACATATTTTGACGTGTCTTGGTTCAACGGAAGCACACTATCGGCCTGCCTGCTCCTGCTTTGCTCCCTCGGAAGCAAACTCGGGTGTATCGATCTTGAGGCGGAAGCTTTCACCGGGTCCCGTCGGCATGACCTCGAGCTTTAGGTCGCAGATGCCCTGCATGCGCTTGTTCGCGTCGCGATCGATCTCCAATTTAAAGTCAAGAAGAGTACCCGCCTCCACTTGCTCCTGCAACATGCGCGTGATCGGCTTCTCGATCGCCTCGTCCATGAACTCGCGCGTGAGCACCTGGCCGGCTACTTGCAACAGATAGTGCCGGCAGCACCGTTCGATGTAGCGGATGATCCGATAGGAGGTGAAGAACTTGTACACGCCATAAGGATCATCGGCGAGTGTTCTGCAGCCAAAGAAGCAGAGCTTATTATCGGCATCGCGGATAATCGGGATCAGCTGGCGTTCCATGCTGATATGTTCCATCTCGCTGATGAGCGGTTCGATCCTGGCCTTTTCAGGTCCGGTGACCTGGCCGAAGCGCGAGCCGACTGGGCCCTGTGCCATCCCAGCGCTATCGTCCGTGCGGGCTACGGCACCGGCAAAGGCAAGGGAGGGAGGACCATAGAGATCATCGCCGTTGTCGATCGTCTTCTCAAACCAATGCTTCGGGCGTAGTTGCAGATAGCCCATGACAACCACATCGGCAGCGGCTCGATCCTCGGGCCGCTTGAGGAATTCGTACTTGCCGCCGGGCCGGAAATTACGTTCCACGTTCTGGAACGATTTCTCGTCGTCAATGTCGGTGATGAGCAGAATGCCCCATTGATTCGCGATGCTTTCTAGGCGTTCCCTGACCGGCTGGCTGATCCATCCCGGAATTACAAGATTGCAGATATCATCGCGGAAGTTGAAGTTGTCGTTACGCTTTTTGCAGAAGTTCTCCACGGCCGCGATCGTTATGCTGTGCACGCCTTTGATCTCGCGCGGGTCGGTATTCCAAATGAACAGCTCGACCGGCTTCCTCTGCTTGCCGTCGTAGACCTTTGTGTTCTCGAAAAACGTCTGCAACTCACGATAACTTCGTTCGATGGGCCGGAGCTGCGCGAAGAGCTGCTCCAGTAGCTCGTCGCGAATCTCTTCCGCCTGGCCGATCTGCGACTGCAACTTCGTTAGCGTCTCTTCGAAGCTGTCCTCCTCGCTCAGGAGCGAGGTGACATCGGTGAGCTGGGAGAGAAACTCGCGTGCGCTCTGGGGCGTGAAGATCGAGGTAATCGACCGGCTTTCATCGATCAGCCCGGGATGCAGGTCGGCGAAAATCTCCAACAGAACGTCACGTGCGGGAGCATCTCCCAGAATTTCGCTAGTAGATTTCGTGAGCGTCTCCATTTAGTTTTGCCCCTGCACGACTTTGTCGAGTTCATCCCGCAGCTGCTCCAGAGCAGCAATGATTTGCTTGCGCTGCTCCGGATTGCTCCATGCACGGCGCACCGCAGGCAGCTTCCACCGGTCCTTGAGCCGGTACATTAAGTCGATGTTATTTTTCAGATCCGCGAGGTCGTTGCGTACGTACGTCACCGAGCCGTCCTCGGCGCGAATCTCCTGACGAACCATCACGTTGGAAGGCTCGAAGTCCTTGATGCTGCGAAAGCGCAGATCTGCCCGGAACTCCGTATCTTCCGCACCTGCTCTCCCCTTGAACTTTATCTGCGGGTTGAATTTCTCGAACGCGTGCTGGAGCGACTCCACCATCTCCGGCTCTTCGCTCTCGCTACGAACCTCTCGGCCCGCCTGCTCCAAAGTCATGGGCATGGTCACCGCGCACGTGCTAGTGGGGACCTTGCGAACCGCGGGCCGGACACCTTGGCGCTTCACTTCGATAATCGGCATAGAACTCCTTCCGTTAGCTCAGACGCGTCTTCGTTGGATCAAACTCTGTGACCGATCGAACAATCGTGTGCTCGCCGGGGCTTCGTATAGGTGCGCGCGCACCGCGGACTGCGGCTTCGAACCCGGGCGGGGCCTGCCGGAATGCAGGCTGGCCGGCTCTACGCGACGATGGCTCTGCACTTGGCCAGTACTCCGGCCGCACAGGCCGGGCAGCGCGATTGTCGTAGCGCTCGGGCCATAGCAGCCGCGGTAGCCCGAACCACAACAGCGCCAGCACCGCACCACACCCCGCGAAGATGAAAAATGGACGCAGTACGAACAGGAGCGAGGTATGATCGAGCCGCGCGTATTCCAGAAAGGCGTGCTGCTCAGCGTTCGTCGAGTTGGCTTCGAAAGAAGGAGTCGCAAGCGGCGGAGCAACCCACAACGCCTGCCTGTTCTCCACCAGCATGGATCCATCGGTCAGGGCGACCTTGACGCGGAAGCGGACCACTCGACCAGCAAGCAACGTGCGCGACCCAAGACTCTCAGGCGCCGTGAGTGTGACCGTCAGGCTTCCATCCTGGGGAAGTTGCCGCACCTGGAAAGCCTTGTGCAGAGCGTCCACGTCGAAGGTAATCAGAGGCGGCCGTGTTCCTAGCTGTGTTATTGCGACCTCGTCGATCGATTGCCTGTCGCCCAGCCCGATAGGCTGAACATCGACACCGGATTGCCGTACAGCTGCCGCAGCGGTAGCGAGTCCGCTCGGTCCGGTAAGCAGCCCCTGATCGTCCCCCGACCGCGGGTGCACGTCGTTCGTGCCATCTGTCAGCAGGAGCAGGCGTGGCTGTTCGGCGTCAGGACGACCGTGCCGCCGAAGCAACTCGACAGCGGCGCGCACAGCCGAGTAAAGCGCAGTATTGTTACGAGCCTCCGGCCGGGGCAATGCGTCAAGTTCCGCCTGAGCCGCCGCGCGCGTGCTTACAAAATGCGCCGCAGCGATCGTCTTCTCAACGTTGCGGCTGGCAAATGGAACGATCGCTACCAGGTCCTGACCATCGGAAAAATTCTTCAGATACTCCGCAGCTGCGCCTTTCGCCGCTTCGAAGCGGGACTGCCCTCCCAAATCACTGGTAAGCATGCTACCGCTTACATCGAAGAGCAGCAGTGTGGTCTGCGGCCGTCTTGTTTGGTCGGATCTGCCGGAAGTTGCCACGGCATAGAATGGCCGCACGGCTTGCCCATCGACCTGCACTTCGATATGCGGCGCCAGCTGGCCGGCAGGGGGAAGCTGCACGTTTACTGGCTTTCCTGTTTCGTCAACGAAACCGAGTTTGATCCGGAAACACGGCTCCCCGCTTTCCGGCTCGCACTCGATAAGTGCAGGCTTAGTAAGAAAATCCAAAGAGGAGGTCTGGCCGTGCGCAAAGGTCTGCTGCCAACCCGTAGCGGCGAGGATAACTGCGAGGGCGCGGAAAAATCTCGTCATTGCAGCGCGCCCCCTGCTTTCTGCTTGGCGACAAACATGAGGGTCGTGCGACCGAGGACGATCAGCGTTTGATCGTGCAGCTCGCATAAAGAAGTGATGGAGCGGTTCTGCACCTTGAGCACAAAGCGCCGCAACCCTGCCTCGGACATCACATCAGGATGACGGGCTACATAGAAACGGCCATCTTTGGCATAAATACGAGCGTGCCGCGGCGCAACCGAGCCATCCGGAAGATAGATGTCCACTTCCCGTCCGTAAGTCGACTTAGATAAATCGGCACTCTGACTCCCGACTACATAGCTATCCCCATCCTGGATGGCCCACTCTTTTTTGCCAAGCTTGCTCAACGCTCGCGGGTCGCCGCTGTTCACAAACCGCAGCACAGCATCACGAAGGACAATCGGGGCGAAAGCAATCCCGAAACTGATGCCAGAGCCTGTAAGCACGAAGGCGAATGCCTGGGATATGCCGGGAAGCCACTGGCTGAGAGTGCCAAAGATCATCCCGCCCAGAAAGCCTCCACACATCCCTCCGACCATGCCATGGGCTAGCCGAGCGCGGTTTACTGAAATCCAGCGAGCGCCCAGCCCCGCGCCAATCAGGGCCCCGCTCACCATCCAGCCAAGCACCGTGCCTAGGGGAAGCGCAACAGGGAGCGCAGCACGTAACGGCAAATGCAGCGCGCCCGACAGCATGCCGGCAGCCAAACCAACGACAGCTCCCATCGCGACCCAACGGATCTGCACTCGATTGCCCGCCCATTTTTCATCGAAGGCCACTGTAAAGCCGCCGATAAAGCCACCAAGGAGTGCGGCGGCAATCACCGCCGACAGCCACGCGGGAGGGCCAGCGGGTATCAGGAGTACGAAGAGCGCCTGCGAAGCCCAGGCGAGCAGCCCGGCCATTCCTCCTGCCAGCGACATGAAGTACAGTGTCTGATAGATATTCATGCGGAAGCAGAAGCTCCGTGCAAGTACAGCGACGAATGCCCTGCGGAATCCCTTGAGACGATCTGCGGTTTTACACTTCTTGTGCATTGTCCCCGTTTGCGGGCAATGCGATGTGTCCATTCCTGCGCTTTTTGATCCAATTTAGCGGGAATGTTTCAGATGAGTACAAACGTACTTGCGACGAGTACATAAATAATTCCGAGGATATAAAGATCTTGCTGCCTCGCACTTTGTATACTGGGGAGGTTTCAGAACCCGTAACTCGCGGGGAATCTGCTGGAGTGGGCTTATGTTTCACCAAGTGCTGGTTGCAGGCATAGGTGCACTCGGCTCCGAGGTTGTAAAGAACCTGGGGCTCTTAGGTTGCGAGTCCGTGTTTATAGCAGATGCCGATGTACTCGCGGCAAAGAACATCGCGAGATCCGTGCTGCTGCGCGAGGGTGATATCGTTGGGCAAAGCAAGATCTCATCTGCGCTGGATCGCCTGCGCGCCTGGTTTCCGCAGACTTGCTGGGACGGAGCACCGGTAGAAATTGCCGATGTTGAACCAGAACATTTCTTGAATGCGGAAATACTCTTCAGCTGTGTTGATACAGATTTGGCTCGTACGGAAATCGCTGCTCTCTCTGCGCGCTACAAACTGCCGGTCTGTGATGCGGGACTGGGAGGCATAAGCACGCGCGTTGGTCGTGTCTCGTGGTTCTCAGGCAATCCCTCTGGAGCCTGCTTCGCCTGTCTTCTTACTGGCCGGCGGCGAGCAGCACTCTTCAGTATGTGGGAATCGGATGTGTACGCCTGCTGGGCTCACGAGGAGAGTGAGGAAAGGGCGTGGACGAGTACAGCAACCATGGCGTCTATTGTGGCTGGTCTTCAAGTGGAGCTCGCTACTTCTGCTGCAAAGAATGCAGAGGGCTCCTTTTCCGTGCATCTTGATCTCGATCGAGCGCCGGTTTCACAAACAATCCAACACCGTCGCGGTGCCGAGTGCCCTTTGCATGCTGACCTGCCTGGTGTAGCCTTCCCGATCTGCACCCGCGCAGAATGCGGTGTGTGCGGCAACGAATTTTCGCCGGGCCGGCGCATTGCGTGGATCAGGCGCTGGGGCAGCTGCCCAACATGTGGGAGCCAAGACCTTATCGTTCGCGATAGCCTTCGAGGCGAGCAAGTTGGTAGTTCGTCGTGATGCAGCCCCGAAGCAACGTTCTACTTGCAGCGCTCTGCATTCTTGTCGCGGCGGTGCAACTCGTGGCTACACGGTGGGGACTTGTCGGCGCCCTCATCGGCGGTTTCCTTTCCGGGGTGCTTACTCTTTCGGGTACACGCGTGCTTGCAATTGAGACAGAAAACTTGTTCCTACTACCTTTCGTCGCGGCTGCGGCCAGCCTGCTAGGTCTTTGCTTCGGAATTGCCGGATCAGGTCGTACGTATCCGGTTGCGACCTGGGCGGCTCCTCTGTTTGCGGCACTTTCACCCGGAGTGCTTGCGCTCAGCATAAGGTTGCGTGGGTCAAGTTGCCAGCTCTGCCACGCGCGTTTGCGCAGGCTTCTCTTTTTTTCGTGCCCACGCTGCGATCTGATCGCCTGCGAGAACTGCTGGCAATTTGAGAGGGGCAGGTGCCGGCTCTGCGACGCGAATCAAATCCCTCTCTTCCCTCTGGAGTTCTCTTGGTGGCAGGAACACTTCGGCTCTCAAGTTCTCGGCGAGCGATGCGCGCTCTGCCTTCGCGCGGCAGATGGGCGCATCGCTCATTGGGCCTGTGGAAGCTGTGGACATAACCAATGCCGTTCATGCTGGGACGACAACAACGGCCAATGCAGCCGATGCGCCTGGACGATTCCCGACCTGCCAGCCGAAGTGAGCGCGTATGTCGCAGTGGGAACACGTCTGCGAAAAACAAACACATAAGTGGCCATGTGTATGCTCGCAGTTACCGAACATACGTAGAGCGGAAAGGATAGTCAGGATGCCCAAATACCAAATGTTCTTCGATACAGTTCGGGCCGAACAAAAGTTCAACGTCGACATTGACGAATACGAGACGCTCGACACCACGCTCGACGAGATTCTCTTCGAACTCAGAGAGCGAGGAGACTACCTGAAAGGCGAGGGGCAGCCCCAGGTCGTCTGGAATGGCTCTTCGCTCGATTTCTCTACCCCGCTCCCGGATCAGGGCGTGCGGGCAAACGACATCCTCCGCGTATCGACGATTGTACTCAACGGGTGACGCAGCCAGATGAACTTGCGCAGCCGACGTATGGAAAC
>DASYBJ010000595.1:0-5115 GCA_036500845.1 Acidobacteriaceae bacterium | reverse complement strand
GCAGTCGCTCCAGTGTCGGAAGTCTCGAACCTGGCCTCTATCGGATCTAGATGGAACTCCGCCACGACGCGCGTGTGCATTTCCTGTAGTGCTGCGGCGCGGCTCTGCGGGCCCAAGACTCCCAGATGGTCGCTTATATCCGCTCCCGACGCTGCCATGCTGCCGAGCGTTCCATGCGCCATGATCTCCGGGCGAGCCAACCCAAATTGACGGGCCTCGCTCAGAACTTCGTAGGCGAGGCGTATTGCCGAATCCACTTGGCCCCGGTCGGCCATGAGTGCCACAACATTCGCTTGGACGCGCAAAGCAAGCCGAGTATCGTTGGCGGCACGCGCCAGGTTGATAGCCTCTTGCCAGTTCTGGAGCGCGCCGGAAGGATCGTCGTGCTCTTTGAGCCTGACTCCTTCGATAAAGAGCCCGATCGCCGGATGGTCCCGAGGAAGGCTGTTGGCTAGAGCCGCGCGAAAGCCGCGGCGATAGTGGTCGACATCGATCTTCTGATTTGCATCTGCAAGAGCAAGAGCGTGTGCCTGCTCGAACGCCTCTGCCGCGCCAATGGGGTCTTCTGCATCGCGCAAAGCTCCGGAGAGGATGAGGGCATTGATGGCCCGGTTCCCCAAGTCATCCGCCGCGAACAGATCGCGAGCGCGTTGTAGCAGCTTCAATGCAGCGGCCCGTTCGCCAAGCCCAATCAGCGCCTGAGCGGCCCCATCGAGAGCTATGCCGAGCTCGCTACCGCTCACACCCTGTGCTTCCAGGAGTTTTACCCGGGCTTCGAAGATACGTGAGGCCGACCTCGACTCCCCTAACTGGATCAAAGCCAGCGCTTTGTTCGTGAGAATGGTCGCCACAACGGCAGGGTTAGTCTCGAATTTCTCGGCCAGATCGTAGTGTTCGAATGCCTCGTCGAAACGGCCGAGGTCCATGAGAATGTTTCCCAGGTTGTCATGGGCTGCGGATAACAGTGGTGCCGCAGCAGGGTTGTCTCCGGCCGCCCCAATCAACTGCATGTACGCCTCGGCAGCTCCTTGATTGTCTTTCAATGCTCTGCGCGAGGTTGCCAACAAGAAGAGAGCAATGGGCAATTCGGTGCGCAGATCGCATGCACTTGCAAAGCAGGCGGCCAGGTTGGAATGACGACTCAGTTCCCACCATTCGCCACTCAGTTTCAGCTGGCCGCAAAGCTGCAACAGTTGGCGGCAGGCGCTGGACAGGAAGGTGTAGATCACGCCGAGGGAGGCGATTGCTTGCGGGTCGTTCTTTTCGAGGGCCGCACGCCAGGGCTCCACCTGCTCCTTCGAAGTCAGTGCCGTGATGCTTGAGAGGATTGGCTCACGTCGAGCTAGCAGAAAATCATCGAGGTCTTTTGCGGGGCCCAGAGTTGACCAGCGGGCAAGCATCATGCTCAGCTGCGCAGTGATCCTTGCCCCCATTGAGAGAACGGGGTCCGTCGCCATCGCAAGGCCTCATGGAAGTCGGCGTATTGTAGCAAGAGTTCCCCTCAAGCGGATACCGTTGAAAGTTGAATAGGACCAGTTTCTGGCAGGCTTTTAGGTCGAGGCCCTCCTGCGAGCGAGAGCGCTCTGATTCCAATCTGCTCGGCGCACCCACTTGTCCTGGGCCCAGAAGCTCTGTGTCTTTTGCCTAGGCGGAAAAAAGATGAAAGGCAGCTCCCTTTGTGGTATTTCTAGGTGCCTTTGGAGGGAACATTCCAGCGTGTTTTACGTTTTGCACCGATGCCGAACAAGGACCACCAACCTTCTGAAACTATTTGTTCCGTTTTCTGAGGTGAGATGAATCGTCGCGATTTCCTCGCTAACAGTTTCTTCGCCGCCGGCCTGGTCGCCTCGAGAGCTGCCATCTCTGCTTCGGCGAAGAGTGTTGATCAGCCGGCGATTGTTGTCGACGTACGCACCGATCACTCAATTGGTAGTGTCCCACTTGACTTCATGGGTTTCGGATATGAGATCTCTTCTGTAGCCAGACCGGGTCTGCTAAGTGGCGGCGACAGCATTTATATGCAGATGGTACGCACGCTCGGTGCACGCGGCGTCATCCGCATTGGGGGCAACACCTCCGACTACTCTGGCTACTCTCCGAACGCTGCTGCTGTTTCCAGTCCCCACGGGACTATCGTGAACGATGCCGTGCTCAAAGATCTGGGTGGTTTTCTCGATGCGACCGGATGGAGCCTGATCTGGGGATTGAACCTCGGCACCGGCTCAGAAGATGAGGCTGTAGCCGAGGCGAACGCCGTGCTATCCGTGGCAGGGGAAAGAATGCTTGCCTTCGAAATTGGAAATGAGCCCGACCTCTTCGCTCATCAGAAGCATCGGAAAGCGGAATATAGTTACGAGGATTGGCTCGCGGAGTACCGTCGTTACAAGAAAGCTCTGCGTGCGCGTTTCCCACGCATCGCGCTTGCCGGGCCGGATGCCGCAGTAAAGACAGATTGGGTGACGCGATTTGCGTCGGACGAAGGCAAAGATGCCGTTCTTCTCACTCATCACTATTACCGCGAAGGACAGAATCCGAGCAGCACTATCGAGAAGTTGCTGGGTGTCGATCCGAAGCTGCAGAGGCAGCTCGATACAATGCGCGCTGCCTCACGGAGCTGTGACGTCCCGTATCGTATTTGCGAGGTAAACTCCTTTTCTGGCGGCGGACGGCCCGGTGTCAGCGATACCATGGCGGGTGCGTTATGGGCGCTCGACTATATGTTTACGTTGGCAGCAAATGGCTGCTCTGGCGTCAACATAGAGACTGGGGTAAATCAGCTGGGCTTCCTTAGTTCCTACTCTCCCATTGGGGAAAGCGAACAAGGCCATCCCATCGCTAAAGCGGAATACTATGGCATGCTGGCCTTCTCGCTTGCCGGCCACGGAGATCTGCTGCAGACAGATATTTACGCGAGCTCACCTGACATAAAGGCGTATGCCATTCGTCCGGGTGTAAGAACACCAGGGAACGCACTCACGCTGACCTTGATCAACAAAGGAGCTGGCACATCCGCCTTGACCGTCAAAACGGGTGTTCAAGGCAAGAAGGCTTCTCTCATGGAGCTAACCGGCCCGGCGATCGATGCGAAGACAGGCATTACGTTGGGCAGAGCAGAGGTTACATCCGCAGGTACTTGGAAGCCAGCGAAGTCAGATGTCCTGCAATTGCGCAATGGGCAGCTCAACATCAAGCTGGCAGCTGCCAGCGCCGCAATCGTGCAAATTGCCTGAGGAATTATTGCCGACCGTGATTTTGTCGAGGCGATCATTTGGCCTTCTGCTATCCCTCCAAACCTTCTCTGCGGCCATGCCCGACAGAATGTAACTGATCTCTACAAACAGCGCTTCGCTCCTGCCCAGTTATATGAATGGACCCTCCAGGAGGAGCGCCCAACCGAAAGACAGCTGGATGTTGCCAGGTTGCAGGTATACCCGGCAAGAACATAGGAGCCGAGTTACTCGGGGTAGTAGGCACATCCGATCGAAAATCTCCGTTAAGGATTTTGATCTGACCCTCATTCGCCGGGAAACCAGGCTCAAAGCCTTGCTTCATGACAGATAGGCAAACATAATTCCGCTATCGCTTGGCCGGATTACTTCTGTTAGGCGACGATCCGGGAGCAATTGGTGAGCCGCGCGTCAGAACAAACCCCGAATCAGTTTCTAAGCGCAATGGGGTCGCGGTCTGCGGGGCGAAAAGGAATCAGCTTCGTTATCACCTAATGCGGCCGCCGTTTCTAAGCTAAATTCATGCGTCTCAGCTTGCTCCTTGCTCTTTTTGTCGGTCCCGCAGTCGCGCAACAACCTCTCCAAAAGCAGATTCGGAAAATTGCCGCGGACGCGCGCGGAAAGGTATCCGTGGCTTGCTCGTTGCCTGGTACGCCGCTGAACTGCGATCTCGATCCAACCGCTCACCCTCCGATGCAGTCCGTCTTCAAACTGCCGTTGGCGCTGACGATCCTGCATCAGGTGGAGCAGGGAAAGTTCTCGTTGGACCAGCCGATACGCTTCCTGCCGGAGGACCGTATTCTGCACAAGCCCTTCAGCCCTTTGCAGGACAAATATCCGGACGCAGGCGTTGACGTACCCTTACGGACGCTCCTGCAGATGACTGTCTCGCTCAGCGACAATACAGCGACCGACATCCTGCTGCGCCTTGCGGGAGGTCCAAAGGTCGTCGGCAAGTATATTGCCTCCCTCGGCATCACGGGGTTTCGTCTTCAGGACGGAGAGCGCGCGCTGCATCGCGATACGACCCTCCAATATCGGAACTGGTTTGAACCACAGGGAGCGGTCCAGCTTCTTTGCAGGATCAGCGATCATTCGCCACTGACAGCGGAGCATACGGGGTTGCTCCTGGATTGGATGCGACCTTCGACCCCGACGGGGCGTCTCGATGGCGATCTCCCCAACGGAACCAGTGTGGCTCACAAGAGTGGAAGCTCGGATGTGGATAACGGAGTCGCTCACGCGACCAATGACATCGGGCTGATTGCTTTGCCGGATGGACGGCAGCTTGCCATCGCTGTTTTCGTCACCGACTCGACCGCCGATGAGGCCGCTCGAAAAAAGGTCATCGCACGGATAGGCAAAGCCGCCTATGATGCCGCTACGCGCAATCGATAGTTCTTCCCATAAAATCTGCAATTTGGATTCCGACTTGCTGCCGCATGATTTCCGAGTCACGGTCTCCACGGAAGCTAGCTGGACCAGAACTGGCTACTCGTGAAGTATCCGGTATCGAACATAAACTGTCTGTGTGCATTGCAATGCTTGCGTAGCCGGCGTATTCAACACTTTGTAAGTGGAGTTCAGTGCAGTTTCAACGGAATTGTTCATCCAATCTTGTATGCGAATTCTTGTGATCGGCGGGAACGGTTTCATCGGCTCACTATTGGTGAGTGAATTGCTCTGTTCCGGACATGAGGTCGCGGTTTTTCACCGCCGCTCCGATGTTGATCTTACCGAATCTGGTGTTGTACAAATCCAGGGAGACAGGAATCGGCTTTCCGATTACGAAGATCAGCTCCGCCGATTGTCTCCTGACGTCATCGTCGATCTGATCCTTAGCTCGGGTGAGCAGGCGCGGCAACTAGTGGAGACCGCGCACGAAATT
>DASYBJ010000594.1:0-7901 GCA_036500845.1 Acidobacteriaceae bacterium | reverse complement strand
CGCGGGCGAGCGCCTCTCTATATCGGTCTTCGAGATACGGCGCGAGCTCCTCAATTAACTTGTTCTCGTCGGCGATATGGATAGTGCGTTCGTTCAGGCGCTTTCTGATTTCCATTTTCCAGTCAGTCATTGACGGGCCTCCATGCTTGTTCGGGTTGAGAAGCTAGCCCAGACCAGAGAAGTTATTCGTTCCATGCCGATCTCATCACCGGCGCGAGGGAAGCGCGATAAAGATTGGTTAAGCCGCATAAAGTTTTGTAAATGCCTGTCCAGAACAAAACAGCAGAAGGCCGGAGCTGAAAAAAAGCGACGATACTGTTCAGCGATTGGCCCGGCTGCGGAAACGTGGGTCTTCCGCCGAATGCGGTCACAGGGTAGAGGCCCGCAACGAAAAGCAAGGCGTAGGTGAGCGCGACGATCCCGGGCGGTGGTCCGGCATGATGTTGGGCAGCCGTTTGAACGTTGTGCGAAGAAGTCATGGCTCAATCTCCCTAGATATCGTTAATTAACTAAATCACTTTACTACGAAACGATTATGACATTAAACAATATCAAACATGAAGCTTGGGCAGGGTAACAAGGACAACGATTCAGAAAAGCGGAAGGCGCAAGCTGGCGCCGCCTTTCTTCTAGCGCAGGTAGGAGCGCATGCAGCATCGAAATTCGCGGAGCACTTGGAGGAGTTGAAGCTGGTTCCCGCGCATGCAGGTATCTTTCGTATTCTGGCCGCTAGGCCTGCCATCACGCAACAGGCTCTTGCAACTATACTCGGAACACAGCCGAGCCGGTTGGTGGCCCTCATCGATGAACTGGAATCCAGAGGATTGTTGGAACGCCGGCCGCATGAAACCGACCGTCGCAGCCATGCTTTGCACTTGACGGAAGCGGGCAAGTCTACCCTGCAGGCTATCGGCCGCGTTGCGCGTGAGCACCAGCAAAAGCTACTGGCGGCGCTCTCAGAGGAGGAGCAAGCACAACTTGCCGCTCTCCTCCAACATGTAGCCGACCAACAGGGTCTGACGCCTCAGGTTCATCCCGGATACGCAAACACCGAACGCCAGGCGCCGAAGGCAAGGGCGCTGACAGGTCGGGAATCGTAAGTTTGCATAGCTTCACTTCACTTCTGACGATGACGAATGCAACTCCGCATCAGTCCTTTTGCATTTGGGAACCTAGGACACATGAAGATATGTGGCATAGAATTCGTCACCGATTGCAGTGAAAGGCAGAAGTCTCAGAGTCCCTGTGCTTGTAGCTGTCTGCCATGCGCTACCGGAGTTTCCGACAGGGACGGCTGCGAGCAACTGGCGCCGGGTGATAGCAGGGGCGGCGGGCGTAATGGCAAAAAGCACACGAGGTCCAGCCTGCAAAGCGACTACGTCGGGGTGCTGCTCATCGACCGGCTTGAGGTACAAAGGCATGGGTAGCTCGAGCTCAACCTGATCACCCGAGTGCCAGACGCGGCGTACCGCAGCAAACGTGCCGGGGAGAATCAGTGTGTCCATGCGTTTACCGTTGACGCGCAGCTCCGCACCCCGTGTCCAGGAGGGAATGCGAAAGCTCAACGTCGTTTCCGTGGGTCTGCTGGCTTCAATGGAAAACAAAATATGACTGTCGTCAGGATAGGCGCCGCTCTGGTTGAGTCTGAATGCCGTTCCGTCCTGTGTCCACCTCGCGGTAGACGGTATGTATAAGTTCGTGACCACACCTTGCGCTTCGCGAAAGTAAATACTTATGTGGTAGTCGGCGGCGATCTGAGGAAGGGTACCTGAGCAACAGGGCCAGGGATTGCGGTAATAGACTTTGCGCCCGGTGAAGTTGTAATCGGAGTAGTAGAAGGCGCGGCCATCGAGCTGAAGAGGTTTCGCGCCCAGCACAGTATTCAACATCACCTGTTCCATGCTATCGCCATACTCAGGATTGCGGGTTACACGCAAGAGATAGCGTGTGAGTTTGAAGTGCGCGTACGCGCCGCATGGAGTTTCAAAGCTCGCGTGCGTAGTATCCAGACTATCGCCGAGCTTGCCTTCATGCGCAGGCTGAAACATCTCGTCCGGTCCCCAGCCACCGGTGGCAAAGCTCTGCGATGTCCGAATCATACGAAATGCATTGCTTGCCGCCAACAGGTGTTTCTGGCTCCCAAGTGTCAGGTACGCCTGCATCGCCGAACTCAGGGCATTCATATAGCTATAGGCATGCTTGCCCGCGAGCACGTCTCGGTTCTCCGACAGCGGATCGAAATAGGTATCGTCTTTGAGGTAGCGCTTGCCCAGAGCACGGAATCGCTCACCTGCTCCGCGCTGAAAGGCGAGGAATAGGTTTTCGGGCAGCGTATAAGACTCATCCCAACAGAAGGATTCGTCCTTGGGCCCGGAGGCTTCGTGCGGGAGAGAGCACATCTCCGCGCCGCGATCGAGAGCCCTGGCCGGCAGGTGGGGGAGCGCCGCATCCGTTGTTTCTTCAAGCACCGTGAGGCCGTCCGCTCTGCCACAGAGCTGTTTGGCGTCTATGCAGGCGAGGACCAGCTTGTCGTAGGTGTAGGCGGGGAAGCGAGCATGATCGTAAAAGCGCCCGGAGATTGTCGCGCGATAGCCACTGAATAGCCTATCCACTTTAGCGAGTGCCTCCGGCGAGCCGGTTGCGGCGTATCCCCGTGTGAGCGCTGAAATCCATTGTCCGAATGTTGCCCCAGGTGCGAACCCGTGATCGATGCTGTGAATGTAGTCATAGCCGGCGAATTCGTCGTACCAACCACCGAGGTCGGGTCCTGGAGCAAATAACCCCGATCGCTTCCTAAATGGCTTGAGCAGACTGTCCTCGTCGAGAGCGAGGAGCACAGCCTGCGTCTGTTCGAATTGACTGCGTTGGGGAGTGCTCGCAAGCGAGACTTGTCCATATCCAAATTCTTGAAGAAGTTCAGCTGGCACAGGTGGAACAATTTGAGCGGCAGCTAGGGAACACGAGAATGGGGCCAAGCGGGCGGAGGGGGCGGCCAATCCGGCCAATTTCAAAAAGGTCCTACGGTTCATCTTCGAGTGGTGGATTAAGCATCAATCCCGGAGTATTTCTAAGGATGGTCGCTTTTTTCAAATATACATCCGAATTTGGCTACCCGGCACTCTCTTCAAGCAGGGAGTCGTTCGCGAGTACATCGCAATGGCCGGTTTCAACTCTTCCAGCCTTACTCGACAACCTACTCAAAATCATGCAATAGATACAGGTCGGCCATCCCGTCTTCATGGAATTAATTTGCGAAGCGAGACGCTAACGCTGTCGTTTCGCGAGCGCCATCGCGAGAGTAGCGACGCCCCGCTTTATCGCACGATGATCGAAGGCGGCAAAGCCCAGTATCAGACCTTTGGGATCGGTCCGGCTCAATACGAACCGATCAAGTCCCATAGTTTCGATGCCATGAGACGTCGCTGCAGTTTCAGCTTGCCGTGACGACATTCCGTTGCGAAGGAACCCTACCGTATAAAGACCTGCATGGATGTTGGGAATCTCCAGCAACCCTTTGAGATGCTTCTCGCTCTCCCTTCGCAGTGTCTGAAGCCGGTCTGCATACAACTCGCGCATTCGCCTCATATGCCTTCCCATGTGTCCTTCATCAATGAAATCCGCTAGAATCGCTTGTTCCAGACCAACGGCATTCTGGTCGATTCCGAATCGAAACGCAAGGATCGTATCGATGAGCCGCTTTGGAAGAACCATGTAACCCACGCGAAGCGATGAGAAAAGGAGTTTGTTGAAACTCCCTACGAGGATGACGCTGTCGTTCTTATCCAAGTTCTGCAAGACCGAAACCGGACGCCCTGCCAACCTATATTCCCCGTCATAGTCATCTTCAATCACGAATGCGCCCGTCTTGAGTGCCCAAGAGAGAATCTCAAGTCGTCGCTCCAAAGACATCATGACGCCCAGCGGAAACTGATGCGCGGGTGTGACATAAACCCCCTTCGCGCGAGGAGCCCGTCGTTTACCGGCTTCAACAGAAATCCCCTGCTCATCGATTGGTACCGGAACAATCTTCACCCCAGCGTTGCGAAACGCTGTCACGGCGCCGAAGTAGCCGGGATCTTCCATCCACACGGAATCTCCTGGCTTCAACAACACTCGCGCCAATATATCAAGAGCTTGTTGGACACCACTGACAATCACGATTTGATCCGCACTGCAGTGGGCGCCACGCGAGGCTCCAAGATATTCAGCCAGAGCAATGCGCAGTGCAGAGTGCCCTCTCCCATCCCGCTGTGCAAGCAGGCCTCTTGAGGCTTGTCGGATGCGCCTGCTTGCAAGTCGGGCCCAAATGCCCAACGGAAATTCGCTCAGTGCAGGTTCGTGAGAGCGGAACGGCAGAGCCGGATTTTGAAAGCGAAGACCAGTCAGTGGCGATGGAAGACGCACGAGAGCGGGCATCAATCTCTTGGCCCGGTGAGCGTAGTCAGGAAGCTTGTTCACCCAAGTACCGAAACCGACTTTGCTGCTCAAAAAACCTTCGGATTGAAGCTGCTCGAAAACGGATACGACAGTCCCCCTCGAAAGTTTGTAGTGCGCAGCGAAGTCGCGCGAAGCGGGGAGGCGCGTCCCGGACTTCAAACGTCCGTCCAAAATTGCCTCGCGAAGCTGTTCATGTAGCGAGTGCGTAAGGCTAATTTGCTTAGGGCTTGGACTCAGGGTCAATTCGAATGGGGTCACGCGTTTCACGATCAACGCTCCGTTAAAAATGGTCCAAACTGTTTTAGCTAAATGGCTCTAGATTCTGTACCAAAAGTGGCCAAGAATTAGGACCATGTGGATTCTATCGTCCATCGATCTGATGAGTAAAACGAGAGGATGAATCGAAGCGCAGCGCGCGCATAAAAATCTGTTTGCTGTGACCTGATAAGAGAATAGTGATTATTTCGCCGAACCGCCCCCGTGGGCACTGGAGGAGCATGCGAGTGATTGCTTTTGACCGTTTTCGTGATGGCGTGACCTTAAAGACGATCGAACCTTACCTCAACGAAGAGGTCTCCAATGTTTGGAGGCTTTGGAAGGCGGGCATCGTGCGTGAGAACTATGCTCGTGCAGACGAGCCCGGCGTCGTCATCATCTTTGAGGTGCCGGATGTGGCTACTGCTAGGGCGTACACGGATGACTTTCCCCTGAGCAAGGCCGGTTTGCTCGAGTGGAGCTTTATCGCCCTTCAAATTCCATTGCCAATCGAAACCCTCTTTCGCGAAGGGGTCGACCTGAATCCTCCCTACGATCGCACCGTCAACCAGCCAACAAAGGCGGCCGAATGATCAGCGCGTTTGGGTTCTCTGTGCCGGAGCGACTCGAAGATGTCTGTAAGCCTGCGCTCTGCGCCCTCGTTATCTACGATATGCAAGTTGGAATCGTCTCTCAAATCGCCGAAGGTGAGGAGATTGTGGCTCGATGCAAGGAGCTCCTCGAAGCCGCGCGCGAAAGGGGATTCCGGACTTTCTTCACTCGTCACTTCTTCCTGCCGAACCATCTCGCAGGCGTAGGACAACTTCACAGGTCCATCATCTGGCAGCGTCCAACCGACCCATCAAAGATTAGGCCCTTGATCACTCAAGGGGCGCAGGATTGGCAGATCGTGCCGGATTTGACACCGCGCGAGGACGAAGTGGTGATCGATAAGATCACAATGTCCGCTTTTGAGAGCACGTTTCTCAACATAGCAATGAGAGATGCACATTTGGAGGCGTTCGTCATCGGAGGTATCGCTCTCGAAGTGGGGATAGAACCTACAGTCAGGCACGGTCTGGATCTGAACTTTCTGCCGATCATCGCTCCCGATGCCTGTGGATCGAAGACAGCCGAACTGAAGCGGCGCTCCATGGCCACGCTCACGGCCACTGGTGAAATCAGGACGTTCGACGCGGCGGAAGTCGTGTCCGCGATGCGTCAGTGAAGATCCATGAACAAAGCGCGGGTTGAATCTTTCAGCGATAGTGTCTTTGCGTTCGCGATCACTCTTCTTGTACTCGGGGTGCAGATCCCGGAGATCAAGCCTGGAAGCGATGCAGTTTTGCGGAGCGCACTGCTCCATTCTCTATCCGAATTGCTACCTTATATTACGAGCTTTGCCACAATCGGCATCATTTGGCTGAATCATCACTCGATGTTCCACTCCGTTCAGCGTGTGGAGCATGCAACACTGACGCTGAATCTCCTCCTGCTCTTGGTTGTTGCGTTCATCCCCTACCCCACCTCAGTCCTAAGCCGGTATGGTGCGCTGCCCTCCAGCGCCTTCTTGTACGGCTCTGTTCTGACTCTTCTCGGTATTACCTATTCGATTCTGGCCTGGCATCTCGAACGGAGGGGATTGCGCGTTCCGAATGCGAAGGCGCTCAAATCTCGCTTTGCGGTTTGGAGGAACCTACTGGGATCGATCTTCTATCCAGTAGCTACGCTTCTTTCCATTAGCTATCCGCGAATCAGCATCGCGGTTTACTTCACTCTCGCCGTCTTCTATTTCATTCCGGTTAGTCAGGAGGCAGACACTAGGAAGCAATGGACCAATGCAACAAGTTGAGCAATTCGGCAATAGTACTCCGAAGTCGACTTCCGCGAAGAGTTGATCTACCTCCTCTCAAGGCGGCAGAACTCGCTCCCGGACCAAACGAAGACTCTGAAGGGAGACCTAGGCTGCACTCAGCATTTGAGGACGACGTACTTGTACTCGAAAGACAGGCGAAGCATTGAAACTATAGATCCTTAATCCCAAACATTCTCAGGATATGTGATGCAAAACAATCTTTCAGACCCATCCGCCGTACTCAGAGACCCCAAACTATCTGAGCAGGCACTCCTGAAGGAAATCGATCTCCAGGGCCGCATTGAGTCTCTTCAGTGCATTATTCGTGACTTGCTGATCGAGAATGAGAGGTTGCGGCAACAACTGGCTGCGGAGCAAATTTTTATCGAATGATATAAGGCCTCTGCCCGGAGAGCACAATTGTCTTCAAGGAGCATCTGGTCAAGATAGCTTTCGGATACACGTTAGTAAGAACCTATCCAGTAACTAATATTCCCCTTGACACGCGCAATAGCCGTCTTTAATATCCCGCACAACCTAAAGGGGGAAACCATCATGCTGGATTCACTGAACCGCGCGGAGATCATTGGATATCTCGGAGCGGATCCCGAAATCAGGAGCCTTCCAGAAGGAGGCCGGGTCGCCGGTTTCTCCGTCGCCACGACCGATAGGTGGACGGACAAGGCCAGCAACAAGAAACGCGAAAGAACAGAATGGCACCGCATATCTATTTTCAACGAATCGCTGATCAAGCTTGCCGAGACCTATCTTCACAAAGGATCGGAAATTTATCTGGCAGGCCAACTGCAATCCCGCAGATGGCAGGACAGGGAAGGCAACGAGCAGTACACAACAGAAATTGTTCTCCGTTCCTACAACGGCACCCTGACGCTTCTCGACGGCCCCAGGGAACCAAACATGCCAACAACCGAAGGCGGTCACATCCGAACCCCGATTCTAATCCCGGATGAAATCGGACTAGGCACGTATTATTCAGTAGACGTTGACCCGAACTAGGCCGATAAGCCGCCCGATCCTGTAATTTGACACAGAGTAGATGTGGTGAGATGAGGAGCGACACCTCTCCACTCGCCCAGAGCCGGTCTAGTAACACCACCAGCTACGTGCCACCGCTACCGCGGTCTTTTCTCGCATGCTTCCCGCCACGCTCGGATAGCCCCAGCCCATACCAGTGAAGGTCCGACAAGCGATCGCATGACGCTGTGGTCCTTTCTGCGAATGGCCGGTGGTTCGAGCATCGACGTACCGGTAAGTCTTTGTGCATCTTCCGCCGCGAAAGCGATGGCGTTTGGCGCGCCCATATGGACATCGTCAATGCAATAAACAGCTAACG
>DASYBJ010000593.1:0-11611 GCA_036500845.1 Acidobacteriaceae bacterium | reverse complement strand
CTTTCCGTTGGCTTGTTGTTCGCGAGCATGCCCAGTGCAGGAACCAACAGCCATCAAAACAGCCACCAAACGATTTTGGCCTCTCCGATTTCGAGAGGCCATTTCAATCTAAACTCTTTGTTTTGTTGGTGCCGGGAGGGGGGGTCGAACCCCCACGAGGTTGCCCTCGGCGGATTTTGAGTCCGCTGCGTCTGCCAGTTCCGCCATCCCGGCTGGAACACCTTCGTATTCTAACCTCTCCTGCGTCCGGGTGCACTTGACAGATGCTGCGGAACCAAAACTCCTGCCCAGAGCGTCCCTCATGGACTCACCAGGTACTGTTCCAGCTTGCCATCTGGCATCTCGTAGGTTGTCACCGTCAGTTTACGGTCCGGAAATTCCGCCGTGAAGGTGTGAAAGATCATGCCTCCTCGAGCTTCCTCGCTCTTTTGGATGAAGCTGATCGGAGGGCCCAACGGCTTCAAGCTATTGGCAAAGTCATCGATTGCCTGGCGGGAGAAATAAGCATTGCAGTAGGGGGTCAGAAGTGTGCGATTGAGCTTGCCATCTTGCAGACCGGTGAAGATTGCCAGCGCCTGCTGCTCCGCTTTGGTCGGCGGCGACGAGTGAATGCTGAGGACCAGCGGCGTAAGCTGGCGCGCGATGGTGTCCGCAGCACTGGAGGCATCCTCATTCGTCAGCACGACGATTGCGGCGTGATCTGCTGGGAAGACGACATTCTCCGAAACAAACCCCGACACTTCTCCGGAGTGGGCAATCGCAGCGTGACCATTCCGTGTTGTGATCTCAACTCCCAGACCGTAGCCGGTACTCTTTCCGTTCTTGAGCAACACGGGAGTGAACATCTGCCGGTACGAGGACGGCCTCAAGACCGACTGCTCGATCAGGCTGACATCCCACAACGCGAGGTCGTGCGCCGGCATAGCGAGCTCCCCGGAAGCGAACATCCAGCCGGTACCTTCGATCGGCGCTGGACGTAGCGGGCCAAGGGCGAAGCGATAATAGCCGACCGGATCTGTTGTAGGCAGACGGCTGGCATCCGAGTTATAGACGTTATCCATCGCTAGCGGCGCGAAGATATATTTTTCGAGAAACGAGAGGAGCGGCACCCCGCTCACCTGTTCGACAATGCGACCGGCAATGACATAATTTGTATTTGAGTATTGCCACTGGGTTCCCGGATTGAAATCCAGCGGCTTCTTACCCCAGACCTCAAGAATGTGGTCCGGCGTCGTTGGAACCATCAGAGACGTCATCACGTAGTCTTCCGGCCAATAATCCTGATATCCCGATGTATGTGAGAGGACCATGCGCAAGGTCACCTCGTCCGCCCGCGTGAGCTGGGGCAGATACTTGCCTACGGGATCGTTGAGTGAGAGTTTGCCTTTTTCTGCGAGCAGAAGCATCGCAGCCGCGGTGAACTGCTTGCTGATCGATCCAATGGGATATTGCATGCGCGGCTCGGCATCGATTGCCGGTGAGACCCGTGCCAAACCGTAGGCTTGGAGATAGGCGATACGGCCGTCTTTGACGATAGCGATCGAGGCACTCGGAACGCCGGTCGCTGTCAGAATGCGATTTGCCGTAGCATCGATCTTTGCCGTCAGAGCCGCCGTCAGAGCCGATGATAGTCCGCCATCTGACGCGACCGGGTTGGCGATCGTCGGAGGAAGAGGTTGGCCCACTGGAGACTGCATCGCAAGGGCACTCTGGGCGACCACCATCCGGGAAGATAAGGCAGGAAACATAGCCAGAAGTACAAGTTTGCAGGGCAGATTCGATCGCGATTGCAGCGTCATCTTGTTGCAATTCTAGCGGCAGTGTCCGGCTGGTGGGCCGCGAACGCTGCCCGGCACAATCTAATCTGTCCGAAACTCTCGAACGAGGCGTCGTGACCTAATCAATAACACGCCTTCTTTGACAATGGTCTGGTGGCCCACCCTTTCCATTTCCCGGCTGCGCATCGAAAAACGCGGCGACAATGTCACGATGTCGGTCAAAGCCAACGGCGGAGAGTTACACCCTTTGGGATCGATCAAGCTCGCATTGCGTGAGCCGTTCTACATCGGCCTCGGCGTTTGCTCGCATAATAAAGGACGCGGCCGAAACAGCCGGCTTCTCCAATGTCGAGTTCAAGACTTTGACTCCTGGCACATCGGTGCAGGCTTTCGCTGAAACCTCAGGCTTCAGCGAGAAACAGGCTCCTTGAGCGTGCGAGCGACCGCGCTCAGCCAAATGCTCGCGGCAACCGCACCTGGGTCAGGATGACCGAGAGCCCGCTCTCCCAAGTAACTCGACCGACCGCGCCGAGGCAACATCCTCGCTGTCTCTTGTGCACCTCTTTCCGCTGCCGCAGCGGCCGCTTCAACGCTCTGCGCCATCGGTTTGCCTCTGGAGCTTTCCTCCTCAAGCGTCTGAGTAAACGGGATCAACGCCTCCAGCATTGTGCGGTCTCCCGGCTTCGCGCCGCCTAACTCGCGAATGGCGTCGCAGGCGTAGCCGAGAGCCTCTGTCCATGGCTTTAGATCGTTGAGACCGCTCTCGCTCATACGACGCTCCGCGCTTTGATTCAAGACGTTTGAAGCACGGATAAAAAAAATACCGTAAAGCGGACCCGAGGAGCCGCCAAGCTCCGAGCGGAGGGTGTGCCCAATTGCCTTTAAAGTGGCCGGCACATCATCCAGAGGATAACCAGGGATACCTTCCTCCAGGGCCTTCGCGCCTCGTCTCATGCTGACGCCCAGATCGCCATCTCCCACAGCCCGATCCAGCTCCGTGAGAAGACCCTCAGCATCGACCAAAGCCGCGCATGCAACTCGGATCGCCCGTTCCATCTGCTTTCTCGCGGCAGTCTGCGTGGACTGAGAAATCTCTGTTGATTTTGGCAGCGATGTAGTTGGCGAAGACCAGGGGGCGCTCCGGCGGATCTCAGGGCTTCTACGCGGAAGATTCGGCCAAGCCACCGCGGAGGTTCCAGCATCAAGCCACGACAGACGCTGGTCGTCGACCGGAAAAATTGAGAGAGAGATGCCGGCCATATCGAGGGAAGAAAGGAAAGTTCCCGAATAGATCCGCTCTACGTGGAATTCGCGGTCCTCGAGATTCGCGAAAGCACGCCGTGCGACGATTGCTAACTCCATTGCCGTGGTCGAGCCGAGATTGTTGATCATCACAGCGAGTCGGTCCCTCGCTTGGATGGGCCGTCCCGCGAGAATGCTTTCGATCAGCGTGTTGGTAAGTAGATCGGCGGCAAGCAGCGGCATGCGCCGCGCACCAGGTTCACCATGAATGCCCAGGCCAAGCTCCATTTCGTCCTCGCGCAAGACAAAGCTCGGCCTGCCGGTCGCAGGCGACGTCCCGGATGAGAGCGAAGCTCCCATTGTGCCCATTGCGTCTGCAGCGCTTTGAGCTGCGGAACGAACTTCTTCCAGACTCCTGCCTTCTGCCGCGGCGGCTCCTGCTATTTTGTGGATGAGTACTGTGCCCGCTAGGCCTCGTGCTTCAGACCTCTCCAACCTGTCTTTGAGCGCCACGTCATCGGCTACGATCACTATCTTGACGTCGATTCCTTCGGCTCGCGCCATCTCGGCTGCCAAACCGAAGTTCAACCGATCGCCTGTGTAGTTCTTCACGATCAGGAGTACGCCTGGTTTTCCGGCGACGGCGCGAATCGCTGCGAAGACGGAGTCGACACTTGGCGACGTAAAAATATCCCCCGCCACGGCTGCGCTCAACATCCCCGCGCCAACATAGCCGCCGTGTGCCGGCTCATGTCCACTGCCACCGCCCGAGATGAGTGCTACCTGACCGTCGCGTACCGCAGCAAAATCGGATCGTAGCAGGACATTGTATTCTGCCAGCCTAGCGACACTCGGATCTAGAACTGCGATGCCTTCGAGCATCTCATCGATGATTGACTCGGGCCGGTTGATGAGCTTTTTCATGGACCTCCGTAGTGCAGAGCCTTTCCGATCGGCCGCTATGGCACATGAGAATCTACGAGCCCGATGGTACGCAATTCGATCGTCGGCCCTGCTCTCCCTTCTCTTTAGATCGTCCGGCAATTTACTTGCCAGGCAGCCGCCGCCTTTCGTCCTCGCGGATCGCAAGATCGTTAATGCTTTCGAGAGTAAAGGGAGGCCGGATAGGGCCCGTCATTTGCTTCTCCTCATGTGAGTGAGTAAAACCTAAAGGGAATGGACGAAGAGCTCCGGAGGCTCAATGAATCTTACTCGCCGAGAGTTTAACCGAATTGCCGGTGCCAGTGTGGCAGCGCAAGTGCTGGCGCCCTGGAGGGCGGAGGCAGTCAATCAGAAGGTCGGGTATTGCATCATAGGATTGGGTCGGATCTCCATGGGGCACTTCATGCCTGGTGTTCAGATCTCGCAGAATTCCTGCATTACGGGCATCGTCAGCGGCCATCGTGATAAGGCACTGAAAGTGGCAGCTCAATATGGCGTGCCGGAAACCTCTATCTATAGTTATGAAAACTGCGATGAGATGCGCAACAACGCGCAAATCGACGCGGTCTACGTCGCGTTGCCGAATAGCATGCATGCCGAATACACGATCCGCTCCGCACGCGCTGGTAAGCACGTTCTCTGTGAGAAACCCATGGCGACCTCCGTCGCCGATTCAAAGGCGATGATTCAGGCGTGTCGCGATGCCAATAAGAAATTGATGATTGCCTACCGTTGCCAATATGAGCCAACCAACCTCCGTGCCATTCAGCTGATCCGGGACGGACGCCTGGGAACGATTGAAGCAATCGAAAGCGCAAATGGATTCAATATCAAGGCTGGTGAATGGCGTCTGGACAGGAAATTGGCCGGCGGCGGCCCGTTGATGGATATGGGAGTCTACTCCCTGAATGCGTGCCGCTATTTGACAGGGGAAGAGCCCGTAGAACTGCGTGGGTACTCTTCGGTTGTCGATCACGACGGACGATTCAACGAGGTCGAAGAGAGTATCTCCTGGACGATGAAGTTCCCCTCCGGCATTGTCGCCAGTTGCAACACCACCTATGGTGCGAAGATGGAAGGCTTTTACAAGGTACACGGCGCGAAAGGAAGAATTCACGCTGAGCCGGCCTTTCCATACCAGGGCGTCCACCTCGCAGCTCAGCTAGACGGAGTCTCGGGCGGCCAGCCTACGGCGATCGATGAAACGAATCCCAATCCTGACCCCGCCCAGTTCAAGGCCGAAGCTGAGCACTTTTCCGAGTGTGTTTTGGAAAACAAGACCCCTAAAACACCCGGAGAAGAGGGGTTGCGTGACATGGAACTGTTAGAACGCATCTATGTATCTTGCGGGCTCCATTTGTAGCCGCAGGGAGAGACAAGACCTTCGTGCGGCCCCTAAAATATGCTTTCACCGTTCTTCTTCTGGTGTGGTTATCGCTCGGCGATTTCGAACGATGCTCCGCCTATGCGGTGTTCACGCATGAGCAGATGATCGACCTCGCGTGGCAACCCGCGATTCGTCCATTGTTGTTAGCTAGATTTCCTAAGACCAGTGAAGCCCAGCTCAGAGAGGCGCACGCCTATGCCTATGGTGGATGCGCTATCCAAGACCTCGGCTACTATCCGTTTAGCCACCACTTCTTCAGCGATCTCACACACTACGTCCGTAGCGGAGACTTTATCGATAGCCTGTTCCGCAACGCGAAAACCGTTGACGAGTACGCCTTTGCAATTGGAGCTCTCTCGCACTACATTGGCGACACCGTTGGACATTCCGATGCGGTCAACCCATCGACAGCGATCGCTTTTCCGTCGCTCGAAAAGAAGTATGGCAAGGTCGTAACCTATTACGAAAGCCCTCATGCGCATGTGCGAACGGAGTTTGCCTATGATGTCAACCAGCTCGCGCACGATCGATTCGCCCCAGCTCCTTATTTGAGATCCATTGGACTCGGTGTGCCTCGCAAACTGCTCGAAAAAGCCTTCTTTGAGACATACGGCCTCTCTCTTCACGAAGTCCTCGGGGATGAGCGGCCGGCAATCCGTAGTTACCGGTTCGCGGTGCGTAGCCTGTTGCCACGCTTCGCCTACGCGGAGGTGTTGATCCACCGGAAGAAGTTCCCGGAAGATCCGCCCGTTCCTGAATTCTTGGAGTTTCAAAGGCGGCTGGATCAGGCGGATTCCCAAAAAGTCTGGAGTTCCTATCGCAATAAGGCAGGGTTTGAGACGCACCTGGTCGCGTTGCTGATCCGCATCGTGCCCAAGGTCGGGGCGGCCTCAGACTTGGCGATTCGTGGTCCCAATGAGCAAACGGAATTGCTCTACGTGAGAAGCGTCAACCGGGCGGATAGCGATTTCAAACGTTCGCTTGCTGCATTGGCCAAAACTTCTCGAGGCGTGCCAAAGCTCCCGAACCGCGACCTGGACACGGGCTACAAAATCCGTCCGGGAGGTTATCCGCTAACCGACAAGACTTACGCCAACCTCCTGCACCAGATCACAAAGGATCCCAAGCAGCCGGTGCCTGAGGGTCTACGTCAGGACATCCTGGAATACTATGCCGATCCCAATGCGCCCATTGTGACGAAGAAAAATCCTCGTGCCTGGCAGCGTGTTCTGAGTGAGATGGCTGTGCTCAAACAGATGAGGCCTGCGGCGCCCACCGATACACCATCGGAACCCGACACGCCCGGCGATCCTCTCACCGACGATCCTCCCACCCACAACTATTAAGTGACACTAAATGTGGTCGATCTGCATCTAATAAAAATAAGGCGGATATGCTTCCCTCCTTTTTGCTAGCCCTGGCAAATCTGCACAATGGAAGCTGGCTGATCGTATAACCATCTCTTTTCCTCGGATAATTAGAAGGGTGCCCTCGGTGCATTTTGCTGGTGTCACAGCCGCGCCGAAACAACCAGTTTTCCTCAGAAGAGGCTTTCCACCTGACCACGCAGAACTCATTCGCTACCCAAAGGTAACTTTCCACGCTTACCGCGCTTTTCGCGCACTATTTCCCTCCAACTGTGCCGGCTCCGGGCGGCGCCGATTGGAAGACAGCGTCGAGATGGCATTCCTGAAAAGAGGCTTTCCACGCTTACCACGGAGAAGTCATTCGCTACCCAAAAGTAACTTTCCGCGCTTACCGCGCTTTTCGCGCACTATTTCCCTCCAACTGTGCCGGCTCCGGGCAACACCGATTGGAAGACAGCGTCGAGATGGCATCCCGAGTGGTCCACTCAGAACTTCCAGCCTAACTAGCGCCTACCGCGAGAAAAAGCATAGCGCCAATGCAAGTCCAAGCACGGCCGCCAGCAGCCAGCACGCAAGCCATGGTTCGCACCAGCTTTCGACCCCGGATTGGAGCCGGGGTGCGTCTCTTAGACCTGTCTATGACCATCGTCGGGTGACGTCTCCAGTTCAAACGGCGTCCGCCTCGCTCTTAAAAACCTCACCCGGCGCATGTCCTTTGAGCAAGGGGGCGCCTCGAGCGTGAGCAAGGGGCGCCAGGAGCGCGGGACCCGCCGAGTATATATCAGGAGACACTTTGACCTCCGGAGTCCGGCTGACCATTCTAAAGCTGTTTAGAGTCCCGTAGATTTCTAATGGGCGCCGGCCGGCCCTCTTCCTGGTTTAACTTTCCGGAAGAGCCAGACCACCCCCACCGCGAGGAACGCAAGGACCGCAGTCCATCGGAAGACGTCGACAAAGGCCCAGAGGCGAGATTGATTGAGCAACTGTGTGTAGAGTTGGCTGCTTGCGCCGCTCGGCGCGTTGGCTTTCGGAATGTAATGTCCGAGGTACTCAGTCAAGCTGCTGAGCCGCTGCTCGAGCCAGTAGCTGGTGCGTGGCACAGCATTGATGATCTGGTTTTGGTGGAGCGCTGCACGACGAACAATTAATGTCTGCGCGATTGAGATTCCGACACTGCCGCCGATATTGCGGACTAGGTTGAAGATGCCGCTGGCATTTCCAATCTCCTCATTGCGCAGCGTGCCGTACGCCTGGGTGGTGATCGGCACAAAGATGAAGCTCATCGCAAACCCTGTAATTACGATTGGCCAGAAGAGCGTCCAGGGCCCGATTTGGAGATTCACATTACCGAAGATGATCGAGCAGATCCCAAAACTGGTAAATCCCAGGCTGAGCAGGATTCGAGCGTCCACCTTATTCGTGATGTAGCCGATAATCGGCATTCCTATGATTGACCCTATCCCGCGAGGGCCGACAACCAGGCCGGCAGTGAAGGCCGTGTATCCCAACAGCTCCTGGTAGAAGAGTGGAAGCACGGTGATCGTCGAGTACAGCGCCGTGCCCAGCATGCACATCAGTAGGCAGCCAACGGCAAAGTTCCGGTTCCTGAGCACGCGCAGATTTACCAGAGGGGTTTTGCTGCGCCACGAATGAACGATGAACCATACGAAGCTCACCACCAGCATGAACGTCGCCCAGCGGATCCAACGGGCGCCGAACCAATCATCCTCTTGCCCTTTATCCAGGATCACCTGCAGGCAACCGGTCCAGACGGCTAGCAGGCCGAAGCCGATCCCGTCGAATCGGGACACCTTAGCCTTCGTAATATAAGCAGGATCATGGACATAGCGGGTTATCATGAAGACCGCGACAGCCCCGACAGGGATATTGATGTAGAAGGCGTAGCGCCAAGTGTAGGCGTCAGTCAGCCATCCGCCTAACGTTGGTCCCAAGACCGGCGCAACAACAATCCCAAAGGCATAGAACGCCATAGCGGCGCCGCGCTTTTCGGGTGGGAAACTCTCAAGCAGAATCGACTGGGCGAGTGGTTGGAGTGCGCCGCCGCCTGCCCCTTGCACGATCCGGGCGATCAGGATGAATCCCAGTGTCGGTGCGGCACCCACAAAGAACGAGGCAACGGTAAAAATAACAACACACGAGATCAGGAAGCGTTTCCGGCCAAACCGAAGGGAGAACCAGCTGCTCGCCGGCAGGATCACAGCGTTTGCCACCAGATAGCTGGTCAGAACCCAAGTTGCCTCGTCATTGCTCGCCGAAAGGCTGCCGGCAATATAGGGCAGCGCAACCGAGGCGATGGCCGTGTCCAGGACCTCCATAAAGGTCGCCAGCATCACGGAAACCGCAATCAGCCACGGGTTTACCCCGAAATTCTGGGCGGTTTGACTACCGCCGGAGCCATTCTGAGACATGCGGGGGGATTCGAGGAGGCGGTGACAACTGCCTCCAAGTCTTTAGGATAGCGAAACTGACAATAAGATGCTCAGAAAGAGGCATCCCCGCATCCGCCTCCTTAACTCCCTCTAAGCGATTGAAAACAAAATGGAAAATGGCCTGAATCCTATCGGTGAATCCTTGCATCAGATAGGTTGACAACAGAAGACTCAAGTGCGAAGCTAACACTTGGAGTGACACCAGCATGCGAGGGAGTGGTGAAGGACAATGGCAAAGATTATTGGAATTGATCTAGGTACGACGAACTCAGTCGTAGCGGTTATGGAAGGCGGTGAGCCCAAGGTCATCCCGAACGAAGAGGGAGGGCGCACGACCCCATCCGTTGTGGCATTTACGAAGAGCGGCGAGCGGTTGGTCGGCCAAGTGGCGAAACGCCAGGCAATCACCAACCCTGAAAACACGATTTATTCGATCAAACGTTTCATGGGTCGCCGGGCGAACGAAGTGAGCGACGAGATGAAGATGGTGCCCTACAAGGTAAAGGCGAAGGGCGACCACGTTGTCATCGAGGTATCCGGCAAGGACTACACGCCGGAAGAGATCTCGGCGCTGATTCTGCAGAAGCTGAAGAAAGCCGCGGAGAACTACCTCGGCACCACGGTCACCGACGCGGTGATCACGGTTCCAGCATACTTCAATGACGCGCAACGCCAGGCGACGAAAGACGCGGGCAAGATCGCGGGTTTGGATGTCAAGCGCATCGTCAACGAGCCGACTGCGGCAGCGTTGGCCTACGGGCTCGATAAGAAGAAGGACGAGACCATCGCAGTCTATGACTTCGGCGGTGGAACTTTCGATATTTCGATTCTCGAAGTAGGCGAGGGCGTGATCGAGGTGAAGTCCACCAATGGCGACACGCATTTAGGTGGCGACAATCTCGACCAGCGCATTGTGGATTGGTTGATCGACGAGTTCAAGAAAGATGAAGGGCTGGATCTTCGGTCCAAGGGAAATGAAATGGCCTTGCAGCGGCTGAAAGATGCTGCTGAAAAGGCCAAGATTGAGCTCTCGACGGCTCTTGAAACTGAGATCAATCTCCCTTTCATCACCGCAGATGCTTCCGGGCCGAAGCATTTGGTGAAGAAGCTGACGAGGGCGAAACTCGAGCAGTTGGTAGAAGACCTCATCCAGCGTTCCGTTGAGCCGTGTAAGAAGGCGATGGCGGATGCAGGAGTCGACGCGGGCAAGATCGACGAAGTCGTTCTCGTCGGTGGACAAACCCGCATGCCGCGCATTCAGGAATTGGTCAAGGAGCTCTTCAAGAAGGAGCCCCATCGCGGCGTAAATCCGGATGAGGTGGTTGCAGTAGGTGCAGCCATTCAGGGCGGAGTTCTGGCCGGCGAGGTGAAGGACCTGCTGCTCCTCGACGTTACTCCTTTGACGCTCGCGATCGAAACATTAGGTGGGGTCGCAACCGCGATGATCCCCCGCAACACGACGATTCCGACCAAGAAGACGGAGAAATTTTCTACCGCGGCAGACAGTCAGACCGAGGTTGAAGTTCACGTTCTACAGGGCGAGCGGCCGATGGCGCAGCAAAACCGCACTCTGGGCAAGTTCAAGCTGGGCGGAATTCCTCCGGCTCCGCGTGGCGTGCCCCAGATCGAGGTTACTTTCGACATCGACGCGAACGGCATCCTCAACGTGACGGCAAAAGACACCGCCACCGGTAAGGACCAGAAGATCACGATTACGTCCTCTTCTGGGCTAAGCAAGGATGAAGTGGAGCGCATGGCAAAGGAAGCGGAATCCCATGCCTCCGAGGATAAGGCGAAACGCGACGAGATCGAGGCGCGGAACGGCTTGGACAACATGGTCTATAACGTCGAGAAAATGCTCAAGGAGAACGGCGATAAGATCTCGGGCCAGGACAAGAGCGAGGTTGAATCGGCCTTGGCGGACGCAAAGAGCAAGCTGGAAGCCAATGCCGATGCAAGCGAGCTGAACAGCGCTCGAGAGAGATTGACCGCGGCTTCCCACAAGCTCGCTGAGGCGATGTACAAAGCCAACGCGGCTACGGCTTCTTCGACGCCTGGCGGAGATGGCGCCGCTCGCGATTCCGGCGCCGCCGCAGGCACGGAGCAAAAGAAGGATGAAGGAGTTATTGACGCAGAATACGTTGACGTCGAAGACAAAAAGTAAGCTGGCGAATACGCTCCGGCGCAGCATTAGGGCGAGAGCGGCAGTATTGCGAAGCCTTGGAATATTAGGGCGCTTTCCAGGTACTCGGAGGGCGCCCTGAGTTTTCAGTCGGAACTTTTCGTCAGCAAATGGCGGAGAACGAATGAAACGCCAGAAACGAGACAATGAATTGAAAATCTTGGACGAAGTGCGCAGGTTGCGCCCGGCTCAGGGACTCGGTGACACGATGTGGCAGTACGAGCAGTTCCGGGCTGGAAGGCTTTACAACAAACTTATCTTCA
>DASYBJ010000592.1:0-3013 GCA_036500845.1 Acidobacteriaceae bacterium | reverse complement strand
CCCATCCACCGATCCCTCTATTGCTGTGGTCGCGAGCCGATCCAGAAGGGAAGCAGAGTCAGACGTCTTGGGGTGCAGCGGATCGAAGACCCGCATCAACCCCGGGGATACCGCGAACTCCGCTCGAAGGCGGAGATGCGGAAGTTGCTCAACCGAAAAATTGTCGAACAGAAGCAATGTGCCATCTGTCAGGTGGCCTTCACGAAGTACAGCGACATCGTACCCGATCACATCGATCCGCGAGGAATGGGCGGGTCGCGGAGAGGCGACCATCCAGAGAATATCCAGGCTGTGCACTTTTGGTGCAACGGGAAAAGGGTTCCACCAGGGAGTACTAGGATCATCATTTCCTCTTTGCTGTCGCGCGCCATTTGACCGAGTTTTGAACTCAAGCTACAAACCTAGCTTCAGCGCGCAACATGACAGATCGAATGGAGGTTTTCCATGTCACAGCCGGCGAGTCCAGCACCTATGAGTGAACCCACAGAGCAGGAGGACCTTTCGGGTCCGCCCGATGACGGCACGGCGCGAAATGGTACTCTCTCGATCCGAGAAGGGGAATAATGACCAATGAATTCCGAAACCCCGGCTAACCTGAAGCACACAGAACAAAGTGTGAGCGTGGCAGGGAACTGATGCTGTCTCTAAAACGCCCACCCGAATCTGCTTGATGAAGTCGATATGCGGCTGAAAGGCGGGGCACCCCGCCCGGGAACGGAAATTGGTCTATTTCATGCTCGCTTTCGTTGAGCTTCTTCCCGGAGGTTGATCTCATCACATTGGCGCGTGAATCTCCACACGGCGGCTGGAGGAAGGTTCATCCAGATGCGGCCGAGGCATTCGGCGCGCAGGCCGAGCCGTGCGGTTGGGATAGGGCAGTTTGCCGTGTAGGTGAACTGAATCAGTTGGCCGTCTGGAGCCAGCGCAGTCATCATTCCCCGCACGAGGGCGACCCGATCGCGATGGTTCAAATTGCGAATGGGCAGACTCGAAATGAGAGTGTGCACCTGCGAAATACCCTCGTCGCGAAGAATGGCCGCGGCGTGTTTCGCGTCGCCACAGCGAATTCGGACGTGCGGAAATCGCTCACGCAAATAGGAGACAAGCGATGGATCGCGCTCGATGACCACCAGCCGGCCAGGCGGGAGGCCGCGACTGAGGAGCGCGTCAGTAACCGATCCAGTACCCGCACCCACCTCGAGTATATGCGAAGCTCCCCAGGCTGCGGGCGACGCCATCAGCCTCGAAAGCGGGGGGGAACTGGGAGCGAGCGCACCGATCGTCAAAGGATTCTTGAGCAGCGATCGTGCGAACAGAAGAAGACCTCTGGAGCTTGCTCTTGATTTCACGTGTTCAATCGGAAGAGGCCGGGCGTACAGGCCGTTATGGCAGCTTCTTTGCGTTCTGCGGTGGCGCGAAGTGTCTGGATCATGCTTTTATGAACAGTTGAAGAGCCGATGTTGCTTCTCTGAAGTTGACCTACCACGTCTGGAATGCTGCGCCTCTTCGTGCGGGGGATTTTCGTCCACGAAAGAGAATGTCCGTGCTTCTCTAGTCGTCTCTTCTATTTTAATGCAGGAGTGTTACGCGTTGTTTGCAGGATGAACCCGATGCAGTTTCGTCGAATGCAACCTCGCTTTTCGCGCCCGGTGACAGGTTTGAGAGCTGGGGCGCCGGCTGACAGGCTAGTTTGGCACAGCCGGGCCCCGTTTTAGAACTACCGAATCTGGTTATGAGAAGTAGCGAGATGGCATCCTTGCTCTCGGCGCGGTACTACACCGCTTTCCGCCACCGCTCAGAGTCCTGAGCGGTTTCCGACGGTGCGAACAACCAGAATTCTCATATTTGAAAGCCCAATCTCCGCGCTCACGCCCGAAAAACTGCGCCGCTAACGCCCAATGACGTCGCGGGGCACCGTCTTGTCCTTATCTCACAGGGGACATTTATCAATGGTGCTTCGGCAGGAGTTACCGATCCTGGACACATCCAGATCATATGACGCTTCGCTTTAGCAGGTAGTCCAAGCCACCCACCCGGTACCAGCGATAGGCGTAGGACTCGAGCGAGAGTTTGTGGCGACCCTTATCGTTCGGGGTGCTGTGATCGTCAGAGAGAACATTAACCAAGGTGCAATCCCGCTCGTTCTTCGCCAGCGAAATGCTCACCTCGCGTAGTTCCGAACTGAGGTTGTGAACACATAGGACTGAATTGTTGCGCCAGTAATAGCGCATCGCTAGAACCTCTGACGTACCTACCGAGACGAACGCAAAATCGCCCCAACCAATCTCCGGAACCTCCTTGCGCATGCGGATCATCCGCTCCATCCAGTTGAGCAGCGAATTGGGGTCGCGCCGCTGCGCTGCTACATTGACGTGCTTGTAGCCGTAGGCGCCATCGCTGATCACCGGCATGACAGGCTTGGCGTTCTTCGTGAAGCCTGCATTCGGCTCGGTCGACCACTGCATAGGAGTGCGTGCGCAGTTACGCTCTGGCAGCTTCAGCATGTCGCCCATGCCAATCTCGTCTCCGTAACGAATCACCGGTGTACCCGGCAAGGTGAGCATCAAGCTGTAGGCAAGTTCAAGCCGTCGCCGGTCGCCTTGGAGCATGGGCGCTAGGCGGCGTCGGATGCCGCGCCCATACAATTGCATATCTGAATCTGGGCCAAATGCTGCGAATACTTCTTTCCGCTGGCTGTCGGTAAGCCGTCCAAGATCCAACTCATCATGATTGCGCAAGAAGTGCCCCCATTGCGCGGTAGTAGGGCGTTGTTTCGTCGCCTGCATCGCTTTCACAAGGGGACGACTGTCACTGCTTGCCAAAGCGTAGAAGAGATATTGATTGGCTTCGAAGTTGAACATCATCTGCAGCCGCTCGCCAGAGTCGCCAAAATATTTCATGTCGGTTCCGGGGAGCACGTTTGCCTCAGCCAGAATAATCGCTTCTCCTTCTCGCCAGCTTAGAAACTGGCTGAAGGTTCGAAGCATGTCATATTGCTCGTTAGGTTTACCAA
>DASYBJ010000591.1:0-2962 GCA_036500845.1 Acidobacteriaceae bacterium | reverse complement strand
GCCTGATTCTCTGGATGAATCATGTGATCGTTGCTCGAAATTTGATACCAGGATGGCTTGTTCTTCCATGCCGGTGCCGTCACGTTATTGCCGAACGTGCTGGCCAAAGGCGCTTTCTGGGTCACCGCCATCACGAGCGCTTCTTCTGCCGTCAGATCCTGGCAAAAACTCTCATGAAACTTGTCCTGTCTGAGCCAGAGATATCCGTCATTATCAGCAGCAAGATTCGCCGCTGCTGCCGGAGGTTTTGCAGCGGTGATTCCGCCGCAGCTTTCCCCCGCATCAGGAGCAAAAGCTGCAACGTATACCAAGCCAACCACGTTGGGTTGATTTCCCGCTTCCGTGATAACTGCGCCGCCGTAAGAGTGCCCAACCAGAAGAACTGGCCCCTTCTGCTGTGCAATCATCTTGCGCGTGCGTTCGGCATAGTCTGCGATGGAGGTCAGCGGATTCTCCACGGCGAAAATGGATGCGTAGCCTTTCTTGTCCAAGCGCGTGATTACTTTGCCCCAGTGCGCAGCGCCGCCCCAGAAACCATGTACCAAAACAATCGTTGGTTTGTTGCTCATGACTTAATTCCCATCCTTCATTGAGATTGTTCGCCAACTTGTCATCACCTCATAAATGGGCCGCCGGCGTATCAGACCATACGTGAAAGCTGAGGAGCGGCCTGCCATCCCAACAAAAATCTGGAGCAATGGAGCCGCATCCATGAAGTCGAGAAGCATGGAAACCATGTCCCTTCTGATTTAGATCATCGGGCTAGGATTTACTTCTGGAATGAGTCGCCGAACATGGGCAAGCCGCTCTTTGACTGCTCTTTTGTGGCCTCGTCCTGAATGACATCCCAGTGCTCGACGAGAATTCCATCGTTCAAGCGAACGACGTCCGCTGCGATCCAGTTCACCGGCAATCCGAGGTTGGAGAACCGGCCATGAACGATGACATAGTCACCTTCGGCCAGATTCACCACCGGCTCATACTTGAGCGTCGCCGGCGTGGCCTTGGTGAGGTTGAAGAGACCGTCTCGTCCCGGCTCGATATGGGAGCTGTGTTGAATGTAGTTGGGCGACCAAAATCGCTCCGCCGCCGCATAGTCGCGCTTATTGAACAGGGTATCGAATGCCTCCAGTACGATCGCCTTATTCTTCTCCGCATTTGAATCGCTCATTGCTCCCTCTCCAGCAAATCGATGTTGGACGTTTTTGTTTTGAACGGTTCATAAAGCTCGCTCAAGTAACGAGGCAGCGCGGCGGCTCTCAATCAGATTTGTTTTCTGATCAGGGCCAGGAATTTGTGATCTCTCCACTTTTGTTATTCATTGCATTCCTCGCGTTGTCATTCAAAGCTTCGAACCGCCGTCGACGGGAATACTGGCACCCGTGATCCAGCGCGCCGCATCGGACGCCACAAAAGCGACTACGTCGGCAACATCTTCGGGCTTGCCGAGTCGCTTCAACGCCTGCGTTCCCAGCGCGACCTCACGGCCTGCTTCCGTCTTCGTGAAATTCGACATATCCGTGTCGATGATGCCTGGCGCGATAGCATTGACCCGAATGCCGCTCGGCCCGAGAATAGCGGCCCAGTTCTTGACCAGAGTCTCAAGTGCTCCTTTGGTAGAGGTGTAAGCAAGATTCGAAGGGCTTTCTAAACTGGCCTCACCAACGACCATACGGGCTCCGAGAGACGAGATAACAACGATATTTGAACCCTCACCAAGAACGGGCAGGAATTGCTGCACTAGGAAGAACGGGCCTCGGACGTTTGTCGCAAAGAGGTTGTCAAAATCCTCTACCGTGTAGTCCGTGATAGGCGCCACCTTGCTGATCCCGGCGTTGAGCACAAGCACATCCAATCGATCGCCGACGATGGAACTCACCCGTTTGGCGAGCAGCGAAGGGCCGTCCGGAGATCGTAGATCTACCGAAATCGCATCTGCGCGCCCGCTTTTCGTTTGGATCTCAGCAACCAGAGAATCAGCTTCGTGTGCGGAGCGGCCATAGTGAACCAGGACGTGTGCCCCTGCCTCAGCAAGCGCTGTCGCTGTCGCGCGTCCGATTCCTCTTGAAGCGCCTGTGACAAGTGCTGTTTTGTTTTGAAGTGTAGTCATAGTCCTCTCTTTGCTTCTTACTTACCGGATAAGACGAGAGCGGCACCTGGAGTCGAAAGAGAGCTCGACTCATTAAGACGCCGGCTCCCTCTGCGCCAAGCTTGCGGCGTTCAGCAACCAGCTTGTGCCTTCTTCCTCGCGCCGGCCGAGATCACAATGCGTACGCCTTCTTCTGCAACGCAAGAGCTGTGGCACGACCAATTCCAGTGAATGCACCGGTAATGAAAACAACTTGCGTGTTCACACCGGTGCCCCACTCAGCGCACGGCATCGGATACAAGCGCCAGAGCGGCATTCGCACACGCCTCGTCGCTTTCCACTGTGGGCGCTCCGCTCACCCCGATCGCTCCGACAAGTTCTCCATTCACCTTAATGGGAAAACCTCCGGCCCAGGCCGCGATACGCGAGAGCGTGGGAATGCCAGCTACTAGGGATGGGTCGCTCTGGATCGCGTTGAAAAAGTCCCGCGTAGAAACGCCGAGCAGAGCCGTGTACGCTTTATTCTGCGCCATTTCGATGGTCGGGACTGGGGTTCCATCCATCCGGCTAAAGGCCTTGAGAATGCCGCCCTCATCGAGAATCGCTACGTTCTCGCTAACGCCGAGTTCTCTGGCTTTTGCCACTGCGGCATCCACCATCTTCTGTGCTAGCTCGGAAGAGATGCTGTGTTTCTTGATCACGTTAGTCATTTGGACACCTTCCTTCGCTCGGTGTGTTGCTTTTTAGATCATCCTGAGCAGCAAGCAGCGATCCGTCTCGTCCAGCGCTGTCCCCTCTTCGAACGGTTTCGGATTAGCTGTTGAGAAAGCGGTTAACCTCGAAGACGAAGTCTTCGGGGTATTGGTACCACGA
>DASYBJ010000590.1:0-13693 GCA_036500845.1 Acidobacteriaceae bacterium | reverse complement strand
CCATGCACAAGAGAGCACGCAGATGCGAGCCCGCGTTCTCCCTTGCGCGACGGCTTACGTTACTGTGGGGTTAAGTCGGACACAGCATCTTGGACACGATCTGTGTCTGTGGTGGCGTCGGGCACGTTCTCCGTCGCGGATTCTGCGACTTCAGCTGTCTCTGTGCCAGAATTAGGGGTTTCCTGTCCATCGATTGCTGCCGCACCTGTATCCTGGTGGTCCCCGTCGAACGCACCTTGCTGGCCTGGACCGGTGTCCGTCGATGCTGTAGTCTGCTGTGCCGGCAGAGCTGTTGATGCCCAATTTGCCAACGCTATCGCACATCCCACCCTCACCACTAGGTCTCTGATTTTCATTCCGGTTCTCCTTTTGGGAGAGATCTCGCTCCCGCTATGTTGCTTCGCAAGCGAATTACCAAATCAATTGATTCATAAGTCCTTTGCAGCCAGCCGATTCAGGTCATCGTCGCAGCGCGCTGAAGGAGAAAGTGACTCAAGCCTGAGTCGAACCGAAACAGAGGACCATAGAGCGTGCTTGCTGGAACGCGCCGCGATTTATGAAACACGCTCTCGCCTCCTCGGTGTGTGTTGCGATGACACAGAGTGTGTCATTTGAGGAAACTTTCGAGCAAGGTGTGAGTTCAGATCTTTGAATCGATGCTATTTGTCGCGAACTACCGATTGGCACGCCGATTGCCCCATCGACCTTTAACCACAAATGGAGGGTTAGATGAAAGGTTTCTTTGCGATCGCACTCGTGAGCCTCACGGTCCCCAATATCGCGAATGCCCGAGACGTGCCGTGCTCTCGTATTGCAAGTTCCAGTGAACTCGCAGCGCAGAAACAGGCCGAAAGGAGTCTAGCAGCCCATGACTACGCCACAATCAAGAAGGACTTGGAACCCTTGGTATTGGCGCACCCCGAAGCATGTCAACTCGCCCTTCTGCTCGGGCAGGCATATCTCTACAGCAACGACGATAAAAACGCTACAGACCAGTTCCTCAGACTGTTGGCCAGGGATCCGCAGAATCGGAGGGCCAAGCTAGAGCTTGCGCGAATTTACGGTTATCACTCCAAATATGCGCAATCTACCCTGCTTTATCGAGAGCTTCTCGCGACAGATCCGTCCGACGAACCCGCAAGTATCGGACTAGTACGGAATTTGATGCGAATGAATAAACTCACGGAGGCCAAGGCTGCTTGCGACGCTGGCTTGGCTGCCCATCCCAATAGCCTCCGCTTGCTGGAGTATAAGGACGATTTGTCCAAGCCGCTTAGAAGGGCAAACGCAGGCGTGGGAGAGGCGATCCACCTGCCTGCGTACGATGTTCAGAATTGGCTTTCCTGGGTTAGCGATTCCGCTGGAGATCGGATTGTAGTTGACTCGTCACGCATGAGTGTTCAGCTATCAGAACAATTGTCTGCCCGGGCGGTGTCTAACTTCCGGCATTTATCGGCTGTTGGCATCGCTGTTCAGGCACCAGATGGAAACACTGACAATGCGGGCGGGGACGCTCGTGTTGTTGCAACTGTCTTTGATGCTTCAGCGAGATTCGACTACCGGATCCGTCCATGGCTGACGATGAATGGCGGCGGTGGAGGTATCAGGTTCAATGACGGTGCTTCAAGCGCACTCTTTCAGAGTGGTTTTGAAGTACATCCCAGATCAACGCTCTATATAGACGCCAGTTATCTCAGGTTTCCTGTGTTACCCACCCAACGGGCGGCAACATACGATCTGAAAGCCCAAGGACTACGCACCAGTCTCGATTGGCTGCCACCGCAATGGCGTATCCGTCTTGACACCTCAGAGCTCAAATACACAGATGGCAATCTTCGTCATAGACAGGAATTGGAGGTTATCCATTGGTTCGGTACTGGACCAGTGAATCCTGGCGCGGGATATAGTGGAAGCCACTTCACCTTCAGCAAGGTACTGAATCATGGATACTTCAGTCCTGATACATACCAGAGCCACACTGGAATCGCCGCGGTTCGCGTCCATTTCCCCCGCAAGTTTTATGGAGAGTACAGGGTCAATGTTGGTGGCGAGTCCATATCAGGCCTTCCATTCCGGGTAGTTTATGAAGTCTCTGCGCAGAATTATGTGCGTTTAAGACAATGGGATATCCATGGAGATTACACGTTCTACCACTTCACGCAGTCTACAGGGGCCTTTCGGACCGATCTCGTGATTGTGGGCTTCAAGTACCATTTTTGAAGTGTGTCTGACCCACGGTAGGCCGTCTTAACCCCAAGGAGCAATGGCCGCGTATGACGATTCTCGTTGTTGACGACGATGTTTCTACCTGCCGCTTCCTGGAAGCGGCGATCGTTGCTGCCGGCCACACATGCCGCTCTGCTCATACTCTTGCCCAGGCTGAAGCGAGTTTGGCGGAAGTTGAGCCCCAGCTGGCATTTATCGATTTGTACTTGAACGAAGGCAGCGGACTGGATGTGCTCCGTGTCATGCGAAAGGTCTACCGCGGTTGTGCGGTGATCATGATGACCGCGCATGCAAGTATCGAAACAGTAGCCGGCTCGCTGCAACATGGAGCGGATGAATATCTGGGAAAACCGGTTCGAATAGGCGATTTGATACCACTCATTCGACGATTCGAAAAGCGCGAAACGGAAGAGCGGCCCGAAGTGATTCCGCGCGTGCCTTCCGCAATGATCGGCAGCAGCCAACCAATGCTTGACGTGTATCGGTTGATCGCACGTGTCGCTCCGAGTGACGCCAGCGTTCTAATAACGGGACCGAGCGGCTCGGGCAAGGAGTTGGTGGCTCGGGCCATACACACGCATAGCCTGCGGTCTCGATGCCTCTTCACCCCGGTCAATTGTGGAGCTCTTCCGGACCAGTTATTGGAGAATGAGCTGTTTGGACATGAGCGCGGCGCTTTTACAGGCGCGGATACGGTCACGTGCGGGCTCTTTGAAGGTTCTAACGGCGGAACGATCTTTCTAGACGAGATAACTGAAACTAGCCTCGCGTTTCAGGTTAAGTTACTGCGTGTGCTTCAAGAGGGTGAGATTCGGCGGCTGGGCTCCAACAAGACCATCGCTGTGAACGTACGCGTGATTGCAGCGACAAACAAGACACTTGGACCCTTAGTGAGCTCAGGTCAATTCCGTGAGGACCTGTACTATCGCCTTGGAGTCGTTACCATGACCCTGCCCTCGCTTGCTGATCGGCCCAATGATATTCCCCTTCTAGCTCAGTACTTCCTACAAAAAGCGAATGAGCGTTATAAGAGAAATACTTTTCTAACCGCTGAATCATTCCAAAGGTTGAGCGAATCACCGTGGCCAGGAAACGTGCGCGAGCTGGAGAATTTTATGAACCGTCTCGTGATCTTTGCGATCACGGATGAAATAGGACTCCAAGATGTGGAGCGGGCATGCGCATCGGCTAGTAACATGATTCAGGTTGCGGATCCATTTCTCATGACCTTGAAGGACGTCGAGCGAGACCAAATCATCAGGGTCCTCAGAGAAACAGGAGGTAACCGATCATTAGCCGCCAGGCGCTTAGGGATCGAGAGAAAAACGTTGTACATGAAGGCAAAACGTCTCGGGATTGACCTCAAGGTATGATTCCCCTGAAGCTACCGCTGAAGCGTCCTTTGTGGAGTACCGGAGCGTCCCTTGCGCTGGTTTGCTTTGTGTCGGCATTCTCCCTAAGTGACGTTGGTGTCGTTCGGGAAGCGAGTAACCGCACCAATGACAGCTTTTTTCGCCTGAGAAATCACCGCCCCACTCCATCCTCCGTAGTCGTCGTTGCAATCGACGATGCAGCCTTATCTCAGCAAGGGCGTTGGCCCTGGCGCCGGGGCAAACTATCCCGGCTGGTGAGTCTTATCGCGTTGCGGCATCCGAGAGCGATCGGCTTGGATGTGCTTTTGAGCGAACCCTCAGATCCTCCCGATGATGAGCTGCTGGCTGCAGCGCTGAATCATGCCGGCAACGTGATCCTACCCGCCAAGGTGTCAACCTCCCCTACCGGTCCTCTGTGGATCGAACCACTCGCGTTGTTCGCCCGGGCTGCCGCAGGAATAGGGCACGTCCAAGCAATTCTCGATGAAGATGGTATTTGCCGAAGGCTGCCGGATACGGAGCTGTCTCTTCGTGGCCACATGCCTATGATGGCGAGTGCACTTGTAAATTTGGACCGCAGACAGAGAAACCCAACTACTGGGGGCGTCCAACTCGTACAGCCAGCTTTAGTTGCGATTGACTACCGCGGGCTCGAAAACCTAAACCCGCGGTCCCAAAGACCGTTTAGAACCATCTCCGCCGCGAGCATCTTCAGCGGAGCAGAATATGACCTTCGAGAACGAATCGTGTTGATCGGGTTCGCTGGCGCCGGCCTTGAGGACGAGCTACTTACGCCTTTGAGTTACAGAGCGCCCTCTCCCGGTGTCCTGATTCAGGCGAATATGGTGGATACCTTAGAGCGATCTCGCTCTATCAGGAGGGCCAATCTCGCCGGGCAGCTGTTGATTTTATTTTTGATTTGCGCCCTTGGAAGCAAGATCACTCAAGGCCGAAAGGCCTTGCGAACTGCCGCTTGCATGCTGGGTATAGCATTCTGTACCTACACGCTTGCTTTCATCTGCTTTGTTGCATGGGGTGTTCAGTTCCAGCTTGGCCCGGTGTTCGTCGCGGAACTGTTGGTTGTGCCACTTGGACAGTTGCAACACAATCTTGTGCTCCAGATGCTCATCGGGCGTAGTTTGGTGAATCTTCAGAGGCAAGCACAAGATCTGCCTTTATATATAGCTGGCTTGTTGCAGCCACAATTGATTGAAGAGCCATCAGAGATCGATCTGAACAGAGCCGAGTGGAAACTCACTCTCATCGAGCGGACCGATGAACAAATCGCGATCGTATCCGCATTTCAGCAGATTCTGCTTGAGGCGGTGCGAGATGGAATCGCCGTTTTCGACGAGCATGGTTCCTTGCTGTTTGAGAATCACACATGGCAGACGTTCTTGACGCGCTGCAGATGGCAGCGTGACAACTGTTGGCCGGAGCTAATGCAGGTACTGAATCCACAAAGGGCCATGCTGGCCGAAACAAACGGAAGGCACTTAGAGCTGGAACTCGACCATCAACAAAGGATAGAAAAGGAAATCCTCATTGCAGGCCGTCTGTGGCGAATCTCGATCGCGAATTTGCCGTCGATCGCGCTAACCGGAAAAGCGCTCACGATGGTGCTCGCGGCAGATTTGACTCCCCAAATGGAAAGGGATCAGGCGCGGGAGCAAGCATTACAATTCATCACTCACGAGCTAAGAACTCCTCTTGTATCTCTTCAGGGGTTTGCAGAGCTTTTGCAGTATTTCCCTGAGCAGGCGAAGGCGGCGGGCGCGGCGGATGTTATTCATCGAGAATCAGAAAGGCTTGTCGCTTTAACTACAATGTTTTTAGAGTGCTTGAGGCTTGAAACCACACTGCCTGTAATAAAACCCGCTATGACGGATGCGGCGTCGGTGCTTCGCCAGGCACGTTCATTAGCACAGCCTCTCTGTGCGGCGTCACAAAAGAGGCTGACTCTGGCAATTCCGCCGGATAGGTTATGCATCTATCTGGACAACGCGATGATCACCGGGGCATTGCTGAACCTGATTGCCAATGCAATCAAGTATGGAAGGGACGATACGGATATAGATGTAAGTGCAGAACTGTTCGAGGATAGTGCCGTCTTCAGTGTCAGTAATCAGGGAAATAGGATTCCAGAGGCAGAAATTCCACAACTGTTTCTGCCGCAATACCGCATGCTGGGAAATTCAAACGGTTTAACAGGTTGGGGGATTGGTCTGACGTTCGTAAAGCGTGTGATGGATGCACACGGTGGAAAGGTGCAGGTAAGGAGCACCGATACGGACACTTGCTTTCAACTGCAGCTTCCGGTGCATCGGCCGCAGGTGTTTATAGGGCCATGAGAAACCTCTCGAGAATGCTCGGTTCGCTCATTGCGCTGCACATCATATCATTTGCTATGGTGCGGGCCCAAGCTGGTGAGATCCCTGTTGTATCCCCTGGAGGCGCCCTCGTCTTAGACATCAGCGGCAAGGTTGAAGTCGAGGATACGAATGGAGGCAAGATCAGCTTGGAGAGGAACAGCCTTCTTTCCGAAGGCACTATGGTTGATACGAGTGCTGGTGGAAAGATATTGCTCCGGTTAGACGATGGCAGCGAGTTCCTCATGGGCCCTCATTCCAGAATGCTTCTGAAGCGAGAGTCCTTGCCCGGAGGCACCACACTGATCGAATTTCTTCTAGGCAAACTCAAGGCTGTTATCACTAAGCGATATACGGGAAGTCCCTCCTTTCTGCTGGGCACTCCAAGCGCGATCGTGGCAGTACGCGGAACTCGATTTTACGTTGAGGTCAATTCTCACGGTGTCACCGAAGTAGACGTAGAAGAAGGCTTGGTCCAGGTCGCAGGCCGCATTCACCCAGAGAGGTCCGTTCTTTTAGAACCAGGTTTTTCCACTCGAGTAGGTGCAGACATGACCCCAGAAGCTCCCACTCCAACAGACAGGGTGCGACCTGACATGAGGGAACAACAAGATGAAATCGGCCGGCAACAAGAAGTACAAGGTGAACCAAACGATCAACATGGACCTTCTGAGGCGTCTGCGCAAGCGGGGCAACAATCGGAGCAGCCAGATACCTCTCCGCAGTAGAACTGCAGGCGTTACGCGTATTGATTGTGGTTCAAAAGACGTCCACCCGAGCAAGCAAGCTTGCTGTGGAAGGCACGGCTTCAAGCCGTGCCGTAAGTTGGGTCGAAAGATTCAGGGGCTTTAGCCCCCGAGGGATGGTCATTGAAGCCAGCCAGGGAACCAGCGACTCGCAATCAAAGCACTTACTTCGTAACAGCGTTGACATCGGAACGCCGCCCCCTGTTTCGTCATGAGCGATGGGCGAAGCTCTTCCTGGAGGTGTTGTTTCGCTATCGAGACGCGGAGTATCTAGTGCATGAGTTTGTCCTCATGCCTGACCATTTCCACGTTCTCTTGACACCCAGCGGCACGCTAGAGCGCGCGGCTCAGATGATCAAGGGCGGATTCTCACGGAGGGCAAGCCTCGATCTTTCATCCAAGTTGGACATCTGGCAGAGAGGATTCTCCGATCATCGCATCCGGGACGGAAAGGACTACGAGATACATAAGACCTATATCGCGCAGAATCCGGTGAAGAAGGGACTCTGCGATCGCGCTGACGAGTATCCGTACGGCGGAGCGAGTGGTGGCTACGTGCTTGACCCGTGTCCGCAGGGGCTAAAGCCCGTCATTTTTCGCGATTGAGCGGCACGGCTGAAGCCGTGCCCTTTCAAAGAAACTCGACCACCGGATCGGGCATGGCATCCGGCGTTGGTGGTAGGAAAAGCAGATCCCTCGGCTCGCTCGTGATGACGGAGTTTGGGTTTGAGAGATTGTTGTTCTTTGAAGGGGCACGGCTTCAAGCCGTGCCAACCCCAGCAAGCAAGCTTGCTGGGGACCCCGGCGCTTCCCGAGTTCCACAATCGCTCCAACCCGCAAAGAGCCTATTCGCAGAGGCGGCAATCGTAGATGCTGAATCTCGCGAAAGAGCGAGAGTCGACTTCGGGTTAAACCGTTGCTCTTCGCCTTCAGCCTTCCTTAAGGTACGGAAGCATAATGGAGAGGAGGTGGGTTTCTGATCCGAGTTGAAACGCGGGCAGAAGGATGTCCGCTGATTCCATTTGCATATGAGAGCACTTGTCATTGAGGATGAACGCCGCCTGGCCGAGAATATCGCCCGAGGTCTTCGCCAGAGCGGGGGGTTTGCAGTAGACGTTGCTCCGGACGGAGAGGAGGGGTTGTTCCTGAGTCAGGAGTGCGTTTACGACGTCATTGTCCTCGATCTCATGCTTCCGCGCATCTCGGGCGAAGAGCTTCTCGATACCTTACGATCAAGAGGATCGGAGATCCCGGTATTGGTGCTCACTGCGAAAGAAGGCAAGGCTAACACCATTGCCCTATTGAATGCCGGCGCGGACGACTATCTGGCCAAGCCTTTCGATATGGGAGAGCTGGTAGCAAGGGCAAAAGCCGTAATCCGCCGGAATAAAGGCCACGCAAAGTCAAGGCTCTCCGTCGACTCGCTGGAGCTAGATATCGCGACTCGCTCGGTCCGGCGTGCCGACCAGCTGCTCGAACTGACGCCGATGGAGTATCGCGTTCTCGAATATCTGATGCTCCACGCTGGTTCAATCGTGTCGAAGACGGAACTGCTTGAACATCTCTACGACTATAACTGGGAGAAATTCAGCAACGTGATTGAGGTCTATATCTCCGGCTTACGGAGGAAAGTCGACAGCCGCGGCCACCTGAAGCTTCTTCACACCATCCGGGGACATGGCTATCTGCTGGATACACGGGAAACTGCATGAACCGCTCAATCCGCAGGCGAATCCTGCTCGTGTTGCTTCTGGCGCAAGGTTTGCTGACCGCCGCAGCGGCAACGGCCGTGGTCGCCTATACACATCGCCAGATGCTCGCCGCCTTCGACGCAGAACTCCGTCGTCGAATGCTGAGCACGCTCACGATGGTAGGAACCGCTGACGAAAAGGCCGGGGGAATTGAATTCAGCGATCGGCCTGATGCATTTCCGAAAGACGACCTTTACTCCATCTGGGATAGTCGCGGCGTTGTCATCTCCGCATCGCCCCATTCGGGTAACATCTTTCGTCGATTGTTTCCCGCTCAGACAGCTGTCTTTCTCGATGCTCATGGACACAACTATCGCGGAGCGGTTTGGCACTCCGTTCCTGTACTGGATGAGGAGAGCGAAGGAGGTGAGGAGGCCAACCACCCGGTCACGCACGTAGCCCTCGCATACGCAATGCCGGCAGATGCGTTCCGAGCCAGGTTCGCCAGGGTGGTCCTCATGGCAATCATTGGCAGTTGTCTGTTCCTTGCGTCGTCGAGCTTGATCGCCTACTTTTCTGTATCGCGAGGTCTCGCACCACTTGATAAACTGGCGGCGCAAGCTTCGAGGATTACCGAGCGTTCTTGGGATTTTCACCCAGAGCGGCATGTAAGCAACATCACAGAGTTGCTTCCCTTGACGAGAGCCCTCGAGGGCCTCATCAGCCGGTTAAAGAGCGCATTTGAGCGGGAACGCACATTCGTCGGCGATGCCGCGCACGAACTGAAAACCGCGGTTGCCATTCAAAAATCCACATTGCAAGTAGCGGCGCAGGGTCCAGAGAATATTCTCGAGTACCGCCAGGGTTTTGAGCAGGCTCTTTCAGACGTTGACCGCTTGGAGGCACTTGTGCTTCGGATGCTCTCCCTGGCATCGGTAGAGGGAGCCTCATCTGAAGACTCTTTCGGCCCGGTTGCTTTGGAAGAAACGGTGCTATCCGCGTGCGAGCAATTGGCTCCGCTTGCAGAGCTGAACGAAATCCAAATCGATAGCAAGAACATTGCTTGCTGCTCTACATGCGGCGATGCAGGCCTTTTGCAAACGCTGTGGACTGCGCTGCTCGAGAATGCCATTGAACACAGCCCGCGGGGCGGGCTGGTCACAGTCGCAGTCGTCGCCTCCAACGGGGGTTTGTGCCGGGTGAGCATCCGCGATGCCGGCGAAGGGATCGCTCCTGATGACCTGCCCCGGATCTTCGATCGCTTTTATCGAGCAGACCGCTCCCGTTCTCGTGAAACCGGGGGATATGGATTGGGTCTGGCCATCTCTAAGGCAATCGTGGAGCGGCACCATGGAACAATCGTGATTGAGAGCATTTTTGGACAAGGTACGACGGTGAACGTCGACCTTCCGAGCGCCTCTGCGTGAGATTTTTTAGGCTCATTCCTCATTAAGCTTCCTTTCAGGTTCGTACGCTTAGTGTCCTAGATATGGAGGTGTTCCGATGTCCAGATCCCGTGCGGTAAGAGTTGTTCTTTCCATGATGTTTGTACCCACGCTATTGACTTTCTCCAATTACGCGTCTGCATCCAAGCCAAAGACACAGCTGACGATGGAGGACGCTCGAAAGATTGCACTTCAAAAAGAATCGGGAAACGTCAAGAGTCAGGAACTCGAAAAGGAGAAGGGCCGTTGGATCTTCTCCTTCGATATTGAACGAGATAAACAGATTCATGAAGTCGGGATAGACGCAAACACCGGTGAAATAATCGAAGACTCTGTCGAGAATCCGGCGGATGAAGCGAAAGAGAAAGGCAAGTGAGCTGCAGTTTTCCGATTACTCCCGGATTGGGTCTCGCCGGTGGCTTAGGAACGCTCCGAAATTGTCCTGGGTCTGGAGTTCTTTACGGAATTTGTTTATTTAGCAGGTAGAGAACGGCGATAATCTCAGGGGCTAGTATTCCAGGACATTTCCCGACAGATGTGATCGCCGGAAGAGCGACGGAATGGCTAGTCGCAATAACAACGATTGTGACGAGAATCGGCGAGAGACGCTTTGCCCGAGAATCCCAGGTCTCAGAATCGAGACCTGGGGCACCCAGCTGGGCCGTGTGCTAACGAATTCACTGCGACGGGCATGATCGTAAGGCTCCGGACATGAAGAACACGAATCGATACTTACATCGCGAACGTCAGAACCAGACGTGCCGCCACGGCTCTTCGCGGTCTTCCTACTCGGCTTTGGAGGCCAACGCTGTCAATCCCTGGAAGATACGAAGGAAGGTGCTAAGAGCCGGCGGCTTGGTGATGTTCGCCATGTTCAGCGGATTCCTATCGAACGTGCCGGCCCAGCAGATAGCGCGCTCCTCACCAAGCAACATGGAATTGCCGGACGCGCCTGGTACGGGCTATCCGCATCAGACCTCGAGCCAATCTTCACCTACCCCTCAGGCCCCGGGCAGCATCTCCGGCACTGTCCTCGACCCGAACGGCGTTGCACTTGCCGGTGCACGGGTATCCGTTGCCGGCGAGAACGGAACAGAGCAGCGTGTAGTGCCAGCAGATGACCAGGGAAGGTTCACGATTTCCGATCTACCTTCGGGCACATTCAGGATCACGATTGCTTCGCCGGGTTTTACAAGTTTCACCTCTGATCCGATCGTGCTGGCGCCGAACGAGACGCGCGAGCTTCCGGCGATTGTGTTGCGTGTGGCCGGGACGAGCGAGGATGTCCAGGTCGTGGCCACGCAGGCAGAGGTGGCGCAAGCACAGGTGAAGGCTGCGGAGAAGCAGCGCGTGTTAGGCATTGTCCCAAACTTTTATAGCAGCTACATCTGGAACGCAGCACCCATGACGCGGAAGCTGAAGTTTGGGCTAGCCCTGCGCTCCGTTACGGATCCAGTCGAATTCGGGATTGCTGGCGGGCTGGCAGGTGTAGAGCAGTGGCACAATACGTTTCCCGGATATGGGGGTGGTTCGGAGGGCTATTTGAAGAGGTACGGAGCCGCGTACGCAGATATCGTGGTTGGAAGAATGATTGGTAGTGCGGTGCTGCCGTCGCTCTTGCATCAGGATCCGCGGTACTTCTACAAAGGGTCCGGCAGCATCACCTCGCGCGCGGTCTATGCGATCAAGCAGACGGTGATCTGCAGAGGAGACAATGGGCGTTCGGAGCCCAACTACTCCCGCGTGTTTGGGAACTTCGCCGCGGCAGGGATCTCTAATCTTTACCGCGCACCTGAGGATCGAACCGCGTCACTGACCTTCCGCAATGGCTTCATTATTACCGCAAGCAATGCCGCCGGAAATCTGGTCAGGGAATTCCTGCTACGGAAGATCACGTCAAAGGTGCCTGACTATGAACAAGGCCAGCCTTAGCTATGACGGCGACGCCAGCAGGACATCGCGCACCCCAACCCCGCCGTTTCAGATCTCAAGGCACGAGGCCAGCTTACCCCCAGAAACATCCCCACTCAAGCCAAAACAAGGCTTGAATGGGCCACCCGCCACCCGCCGAATCATCGCCAGGAGTGCGCACGACGGGCCTGCTTGAGAGAGGAAGCAATTTCGATTGCGCGCTCGCCTGCGCCTAAGGGCCCTATCGGGACAACCAAATCACTCAAGTCCGACAAAACTGAGGTAGCCATCTGATACAAAAGCCAAAATCAGTACCCACCAAAATACCTTGTGGGCAGCCGCTTTTCTGTTCTGCCTCTGGAAAACGGCCCACCCAAAAAGAGGTGCGAGAACAGCGAGTTTCAGGATCTCAAGCACGCCGAGTATGGAACCAACCTGAACGTGCTTAAACGTGAATAGGGTGTTACTGACGGCCAGCGCTACGAAACAGATCTCCATTCGAAGCGGAGAGATCGGGCAAGTTGTGAGCCAACGCCAGAGTCGTTTCAAGCCCGGCCTCTTCTCAATAACAGATCCACCAGGAAATTATCACGCATCGCGCGCGAGAGAGTAGCATCCAGCGCCCCCTTTGAGTATTTTCATAACCGCCAGGGCCGGATGCAGCACCTGACGGTTGAGGGCCGTATGCAAAGCACCCAGGTCTCAAAGCGAGACCTGGGCCACCCCGCCGTTTCAGATCTCAAGGCACGAGGCCAGCTTACCCCCAGAAACTTCCCCACTCAAGCCAAAAACAAGGCTTGAGTGGGCCGCCCGCCCTCCCTGCCATGAGCTGTGAAGGTTGGACAAGATTATGCTCAGGGAGCATCATAGTTGCTTGAGTACCTTTGACATGCCAGATTGTTGGATTGAACAAACCTATCTCTGACTACTGTGAGACCGCTCTCGCCTATCAGGAAGGTTGCACCGCTCTGCGTGTCCATTACCTTTTCTGTTATCCCGCGGATTGTCGTGTTAACGTTGCCGGCTTGAATTAAGACGTAGTCGGTTGGATGGGGATGATATGAAAGCCTGGGATTAGCGGACTCAGCCGGTTGCAGGCGTGTCTCGCTGCCACTTTGGTCTAAGCTAACGATCTCAGGCTTTTTTGCATGGCTCAGCAGCAATACCGCATCCCCAGATCCGTCGTTAAACCGAATGAGTTCTTCATTCCGTCCAAGCGGTTCAACAAAGGAGAAGCCACCCCGTCCAGGGACAACGACATTGGCTTTAAGTCGCACTCGAGATGGATCAGTCACATCCACTACTACGAGGTGCCGGCCGCCATCCTGTTCCAGATAGAGGTATGTCTTATCACATGAGGCATAGTAGAGAAGTGCTGCGGCTGTCGGCTGTTGTGTCTCCATAGGCAAGTTCTTCGATGGGAGAATTACGAAATGCTTGGGAGGCGTTGAGCCGCGAGCTCCAATACTTGATGAGATGCTTAAGCTGATCAAGCCAAGAAGAAGAGATTGCTTGAGCCATCGCTGCCTGATTCGTTGCATCATTCCCTCCCCATTTCCTTGCTCTCTTCTAATTGATAAAAGATTGACCTGATCGACGTCCGACGGATTTTGCCGTCCCTCGTCAATTCTTGCGAAATCCATTGCCGGAAAAAAAACGAGGTAAATGCCTTGCTCAAGTAAGCAATCGATAGAGAAGGGGTGAGTTGTGCGGCCAGTTATCCCGAAGTCGAGAGCCTCTCTTCAAGCAGTATCTGGTAGCGGATCACATTGCAGTCCCGACACCTTCCGGCGTACAGACCGTCCCGTCCTGTCAGCCTCGCTATTGGCTCGATCACGTATCCGCTAATGCAGACGCTTACAGACTCGTGAAAGCGACGTGACGCACGACGTTGAAGAGAGAAGAGCAGAGCTGTAACTCCGTCAGATCAAC
>DASYBJ010000589.1:0-18282 GCA_036500845.1 Acidobacteriaceae bacterium | reverse complement strand
TCGCGCAGAACCTGAAAATCGACGACAACAACGTGCAGGCAAGACTTCATCAGGGAGCTGGCGGCGCGTACCTTTGGATCATCAATCCGACACGGAACGATCGGCCGGTTAAGGTTTCGCTGGGATCAGGAAACTTCACATTTGCAGAAGATATTTGGGGGAAGCAGCACGTTACGCTCAACACCCGTGAGATCTCAACCACCGTTCCCGCGCGAGACGCTGTGGTTGCGGCCCTAGGATAAGGCTTCAGCAGTACCCGTCTTTTGCAGTACCCCGTCCTAAGACTTCAGTCGCTGGGGATAACGCGATCGGAAGGTCATTTGCGGGAGAGTGCCTTGGCTTGTCCGCCCGCCTCATGCTGCTTTACCACCTGCGTTACGAGCTCGATCGTCTCTTCTAAGTGGTGACGCATCGCGTTCCTGGCCGCCGCTGGCTTCCGACGCAAAATCGCCCGATAGATCGCCTCGTGACGCTTCAGCACCATCCCTGGAACCTCGGGCAGCAGCAGCTTGAAGTAGATCCATTGCCGTGTCAGGTTGCGCAACAGTTGAACCGCGTTCCGCAGGACTTCGTTTTTCGCGGCTGCCGAGATGGACAAGTGAAAAGCCATGTCAGCTTCAAGGATCGAATCCCCTCGGGCGATTGCGTCCCGCATCGACTGCACAGCCTGACCGATGGCAACAATGTCTTCCTTGGAGCCACGCTCAGCAGCCAAACCCGCAAGTTTCTCTTCGATTACGGTCCGAGCCTCCATGATGTCGTGGAGCTCAGTGTGATCCGAACCGGTGAAAGCCCAAAGCAGGGGACGAGACAGGAACTCGGAACGAGGACAAACGAAGGTTCCATCTCCAACGCGGCTATCGAGCATACCGACCAGTTCCATGGCCTTTAGAGCTTCGCGGAGGGAGGTACGTGCGATACCGAGTTGCTGGCACAACTCACGCTCGGGCGGGATGCGATCCCCAGCTTTCCAATTTCCCTTCACGACATGCGAGATGAGCTGCTCGAACGCAGTCGCGGTGAGCGTCGTTCGCGGAATCGGAGTTACTGATTTGAGGGCAATTCCCATATTGCGGTTACTCCCTGTCGTCCTCGTAGACACGGAACAGCTCGCTTAAACAACGGGGAAGCTACAGGCGGTTCATCCAGTAAAAAGGATGATACGCACACATGAGCGTAACACGCTACAACGGGTCTCATAAACCTGACCCGCTGGTTGTAACCACGTGTGAGACCCGCCATCGAAGCGGGGCTCATGCACTCGATCGAAGCGGCAAGCACATAGATGAGACCAGTTGTACAAACTTACCGCTCGTCGTGGACGCGACCGGCCCTCCTTGATAATCAAAGTAGTAGCGGGCACGGCCGTTCCACGATGACTGCGGCATTCTCCTACACCACCTCAAAAGGCGAGAAGAACACTTAGCTTGCCAGAAGCTGTCTCAAGACATACTGCAGAATGCCGCCGTTCTCGTAATAGAGAATCTCCTGCGGCGTATCGATGCGCACTGTCGTCTTGAACTCGCGTGTCTTTCCCGACCCATCTGTCGCCTTTACGGTAAGAGTCCGGCCATTCGCAAATTTCTCCTTGAGTAGCTGCTGTATGCCTGGCAAGTCAAAAACCTCCTCGCCCGTCAGTCCGAGAGACTCCACATTTTGGCCGCTCTCAAATTGCAGCGGCAGAATTCCCATACCCACGAGGTTGGATCGATGAATTCGCTCATAGCTCTCCGCAATGACCGCCCGAATCCCGAGCAGCCGCGGGCCTTTGGCTGCCCAGTCCCGCGAAGAGCCTGAACCGTATTCTTTCCCTGCGAGCACCATGAGCGGAGTGCCGCGCTCGGCGTATTTCACCGAGGCGTCAAAAATGCTCATCTGTTCCCCTTCGGGTAACAGCCTGGTCACGCCGCCTTCCGTTCCCGGCGCAAGCTTGTTGCGCAACCGCACGTTGGCGAACGTTCCCCGCACCATCACCTCATGATTGCCGCGGCGCGATCCGTAGGAGTTGAAATCCGGCGGCTTCACGCCGTGTTCCGTTAGATATTTCCCAGCCGGCCCGTTGAGCTTGATCGAACCCGCAGGAGAAATATGGTCGGTCGTTACGCTGTCGCCGAGCACAGCCAACACTCTTGCGCCGCGAATGTCTTCGACAGGTACCGGCGTTTTGGGCATGCCGTCGAAGTAGGGAGCCTTGCGTATGTAGGTCGAGTCCGGCTCCCACTGATACGTTCCGCCGGTCGGAAACTTTAGGTTTCTCCAGTTGGCGTCGCCCTCTGTAACCGTCGAATATTCCTTACGAAAGATCTCCGAGTTGATCGCCGACGCGATGGTATTGTTTACCTCTGCCTGACTCGGCCAGATGTCCTTGAGATAGACGGATTGGCCCTTCTGATCCTTGCCCAAAGGATCCTTTTCGAAGTCATGGTCGATTTTGCCGGCAAGCGCGTAGGCGACGACCAGCGGAGGAGACATCAGGTAATTCGCGCGGACCTCCGAGTTGATGCGACCTTCGAAGTTACGATTTCCGCTCAAAACCGAAACCGCGACAAGGTCATGATCTTCGATCGTCTTCGAGACATCTGAAGGCAGCGGGCCTGAGTTGCCGATGCATGTCGTGCATCCATAGCCGACGACGTTGAAACGCAGCTGGTCCAGTGATTTGAGCAGCCCCGCGCGCTCGTAATATTCGGTCACTACGCGAGAACCAGGAGCGAGCGAGGTCTTGACCCAAGGGGGTACCTTGAGACCCTTCTCGACAGCCTTCTTTGCCAATAATCCGGCTGCAATCATCACCGAAGGATTCGAGGTATTGGTGCAACTCGTGATTGCTGCGATCACGATCGAACCGTGGTCCAAGTAATGCTCGATTTTGACCCCAAAGCGTTCTTTGATGGAGCCCGGCGAGCCTGGCTCCGGTGTGCCCATTACACCGCCGTTCTCGGAAGGATGGCCGCCTTCCCCCTCCCATCGCATAACGTGACGCTCCTTGCTCGACCCGGCATTCGGGCCGAGAAGGCTGGGCAAGTGCTTACGGAACTCAGATCCGGCCTGCGAGAGCAGAACGCGATCCTGAGGTCGCTTGGGTCCCGCCACACTCGGTTCGACGGTCGATAGATCCAGCGAAATGGTTTGGGTGTACTCACTCTCCGGCGAATCGATGCTATGGAACAGTCCCTGCTCCTTGAAATAGGCCTCAACCAGTTGGATCTGCTCCCGGCTGCGGCCCGTGAGTTCGAGATACCGCAGCGTCTCGCGATCGACAGGGAAGATACCGCAGGTCGCCCCGTATTCGGGTGCCATGTTGCCGATCGTTGCCCGGTCTGCCAAAGGTAGTTCGCCAATTCCCGAACCGTAGAATTCGACAAACTTGCCCACAACTCCGAGTTTGCGCAGCATCTCCGTCACGGTCAGCACTAAGTCCGTCGCGGTGGCCCCCTCTCGAAGCTTGCCGGTCAGCTTGAATCCAACGACCTGCGGCACAAGCATGGAGACAGGCTGGCCCAGCATCGCGGCTTCCGCTTCAATTCCTCCGACACCCCAGCCGAGAACACCTAGGCCGTTGATCATCGTGGTATGGGAGTCGGTTCCGACCAACGTGTCTGGATAAGCTTTGCCATTCGCCGTAAAGACGACCCGCGCCAAATACTCGAGATTCACCTGGTGACAGATGCCCATTCCGGGCGGCACTGCGGAAAAATTGTGGAAAGCCGATTGACCCCATTTCAGAAAGGCGTACCGCTCACGATTGCGTTGGAACTCCAGAGCCGCGTTGATCGAGTACGCGTTGCTAACACCGTACTCGTCGACCTGCACCGAGTGATCGATGACTAGCTCGGCCGGTTGTAGAGGGTTAATCTTCTCCGGGTCCCCGCCCAGTTGCTTCATCGCATCGCGCATCGCGGCCAAATCGACAATCGCCGGAACACCGGTAAAGTCCTGCATGAGGACACGTGCGGGCATAAATGCGATCTCTCGCGATGGCTCCGCGTTGGCTTTCCATTGTGCTAAGAACTGGATGTCGTCGGCGGTGACGGTCTTGCCGTCTTCCTGACGTAAGAGGTTCTCAAGCAAAATGCGCAAGCTGTAAGGAAGGCGCGTAAGGGATAGGCCTTTCTTCTCCAGAGCATCGAGGCGGAAGATCTCGTAGCTTTGCTTTCCAACCTTCAGGCTGGATTGGCTACCGAAGCTGTTCATGATGGGCGAATCCTTTCTAGTTTTGCCAGTTCCGTGGATGTTTCGAGGAGCTCGTCGGCGCACAGCCTCCACGCCATGTTCAACCACGCTGGCGGGAGGGAAAAGCTCGATCGATAGGAAGTTTAGACCGCTTTGGGAAGGACAGATCGTCCACGGTCAGGCTTGCCGTGACGGAAGCGCTTTGGCAAAGCAATCAGTTGGCCGCTCGGGGCACTCATGATCCTATCCTTAATGTTAAGCCGATTTGGCATCGGCCTGCGTTCCACTTACCGGTCATCGCTTTCAGCGCCTCATGCCCGCATCCCATGCGAATTGAAGGCACCAGCAATTCTAGCGAAACGTCTCCCAGAGTAGAACCAGATTCAGCGCAAGAATGACGGAGACGGTCAGCCACCCGAGAGATTGCGTGACTTTGCCATTGCAAAACTCCCGCATGAGGCTTCTCCGGCCAGAGAGGATGAGCAGAGGAATCAGTGCAAAGGGCAACGTGAAGCTTAAGGCAACTTGGGAGAGGATCAGGATTCTGAGAGGGTCCAAACCTAATCCAATAACGATGAGCGCCGGAAGCAGAGTCAGCAGTCGCCGGAGAAAGATGCTGAAGTGGACCTGCATGAAGCCTTCGAGAATCATCTGCCCCGCCATCGTGCCGACCGTAGAGGAGGAGAGACCGGAGCAGAGGAGGGCAACGGCGAAGATCGCTGCCGATGCCGGTCCGAGGAGAGGCCCGAGCGTGCGATGCGCCGCCTCTATCGTCATCCCGCTCTCCTTCGTTCCCGCGAATGCCGCTGCCGCGACGATGATCATGGCGGAATTCACCAGCCAGGCCCCGTTCATGGCGGCAAAGACGTCCAGGGCTGCCAGCCTGATGTGACGAAGCCGTGCGAGGGAATGGATTTTGGTGGACCGCCTTGCTTCGTCCGCGAGCCGCGGCTGTACCAGCCCGGAGTGCAGATAAACTACGTGCGGCATTACTGTCGCACCCAACATAGCGACCGCGATATAGATGCTTTGACGGTCAATCATCGGTACAACTGTATGGAACGCAATCTGCTTCCAGTTGGGGTGCACCAGAAAGACTTCGATGGCGTAGCAGATCCCGATGATGAAAACAAAGCCCATAATGCCAATCTCAAGGCTGCGGAAACCCCAGATCTCCAGAGCAAGAATGGCGAAAACGCAAACTGCGGATGCCGCCGCGGCCAGCATCAATACGTCTGTTCGGGTCATGCCCAAGCCAAGGAAATAGCCGCCACAAAGCAGGTAGAATCCGAGTGCCGCGCCGAGAAACTCCGCCATATCAGTGGCCAGTGCGGAGATTTCAGCAGCAATCCACAAAAAAATGGCCACCGGCCGGGAGAACTGATCGCGGCAATTCTGCGGTAGGGTGCGGCCGGTCGCAATTCCCAGCTTGGCGGAGAGGAACTGGATCAGGATCGCCATGGCGTTGGACCACAGCAGAACCCATAACAGCTTGTAGCCGAATCGTGTGCCCCCATCCAGGTTGGTGGCGAAGTTTCCTGGATCAATGTAGGCGATGCTGGCCACGAAGGCTGGCCCGAAGTAGTACCAGAGCGGCTGCGTCTTCCTGCGTGGGCGCACGGAACTCCCAGGCTCTATCGGTTCCAACGAGGCTGAAGGCGCGGCGGGCATGACTTTGGGCCTCAAATGAAAGTATAGCCATTTATTGTTAACCATGGTTAACAATCGCGGGGTTTTCGCGATCCGGCATGCCCTGCGATAGTCTTTGTAAGGTTCTAATCCCTCCCTCCAGGTGTCGGTTCGATGAAAGTGCTGGTGATCGGTTCGGGAGGCCGTGAGCACGCGTTGGTGTGGGCCATCGCGCGGTCGGGCCGAGTATCCGAGGTGGTTTGTGCCCCTGGAAACGGAGGGATTGCGCGACTCGCCAGATGCGTTCCCGCAAGCCAACAGGACCTGGACGACCTGCTTCGTGTTACTGCTGCCGAATCGCCAGACCTGGTTATCGTTGGACCCGAACTTCCGCTTTCCCTTGGACTCGTGGATGAGCTCAAGCGCCGGGGAGTCCCTGTCTTCGGACCAACTCAGAGGGCGGCGATGCTCGAGACCAGCAAGTCCTTCGCCAAACGCTTCATGCAGAGGCACAACATTCCGACTGCCGCCTATGCAGCCGCGACGACTGAAAAGGAAGCCCTGGAGTCAATCGATCTCTTCCACCTCCCCCTGATCATCAAGGCGGATGGCCTGGCTGCCGGTAAGGGCGTGATCTTGTGCCAGAACCGGCGAGAAGCCAGCGAGGCGGTCTCGAATCTGTTCAGCGGAAAACTCCTTGGGTTCGCCGAGCACGCCGTAGTCATTGAGGAATTCCTAGAAGGCGAGGAGATCTCTTTCCTGACGCTCGCCGATGGACGGCATGTCGTGCCGCTCGTCCCGGCCCAGGACCACAAGCGCATCGGTGAAGGAGACACCGGTCCGAACACGGGCGGTATGGGCGTTTACTCGACCGACGACATGCTTGACGATCAGATGCGCGACTGGATTATGCATCGGATCGCGGTGCCTGCCATCCAAGGAATGGCGGCTGAAGATGCTGCGTTCACCGGCGTACTTTTCATCGGACTGATGATGACCGCACGGGGCCCGATGGTTCTGGAATTCAATGCGCGCTTTGGCGATCCGGAAACTCAGGCGATCCTCGCTCGATTGGATAGCGATCTGCTCGATTCTCTCGAGGCCAGCGTTCAGGGCCGGCTGAGTGAGACACAGCTGCGTTGGAAATCTGGGGCATCCGCCTGCGTGATCGCCGCCTCAGCGGGATATCCCGGTTCCTACGAAACGGGAAGACGGATCACCGGGCTTGAGGATGCAGCACGCCTGCCGGGAGTCGAAATCTTCCACTCAGGAACATCCCTGGTTGACGGCCAATATGTGACCAGCGGGGGACGGGTCCTCGGCGTAACAACCGCGGCCTCGACTCTGCAAGATTCACTTTCTCGGGCGTACGAGGCACTCGACCGGGTCCACTTCGAAGGAATGTACTACCGGCGCGATATTGGTCGGCGTGCGCTCAAGCACAAATAGCACAGGACGCAAACCTCCTCACCCCGCTCGCCGATTCTCCTCTCCATCTGCCGGCCAGCTGCCGGACCTCAAGGAACGACACTCAAGGAAAGACAACTTGCCAGCTTCTGGACGCGTGCACTATGTTGTTGCCCGGCCCGTGGCCAATGATTGATCACCGCTCCAGAGGAGAACATCGTGAAGAGAGTTGGGATCGTCACATTCGTCGTAGCGATGTGCGCCCTGTTAGTGGCCGGGATAGCGGCTCCGATGGTGCAGTTGCGAAAGCAGAAGCAAAACAACAAGACAATGGCCGCGAGTGCCATGACTACAGAAGGACTCAAGCCCAAGAGGTTGAATCAGGCGATCGAGCTCCTGGCCGAAGGCCAGCCAATCTACTACACCGGCTCGCACTCCGGGACGGCTGGGACTTACGAACAGGGATTGAAGGACTCGCAAACCTACGCGGACTACATCAGCTATGACATGGAACACGCCCCCTTCGATGTAAAGGGCTTGCAGGACTATATGCGAGGCCTGGCGGCCGGGGGTCCGGACCGCAGCGGCCATCACATACCAGCCGTCGTCGTAAACGTTCCGGTCAACGGATTGGATTATGCCGCTGTTCATGCGAACGCCTGGATGTTTAATCAAGTGCTTGCAACCGGGGTCATGGGAGTCATGCTCACGCATGCTGACAATCCGGGCGCGATTCGGGCCTTTGTCGAAGCCGTACGTTTCCCTTTTCAGCAGAAGGGCGTAGGCGTCAATGGGCTTCCCGAGGGACGGCGCGGAGTTCATGGTGTTCCAACCGCGGCCAAGATCTGGGGCGTCTCTCAGCTGGAGTACGAGCAGAAGGCAGATCCGTGGCCGCTCAATCCGAATGGGGAACTGCTGCTCGGCGTCAAGGAGGAAGACAAGTACGCTCTGGCGGATGTCGATGAAAACCTGAAAATTCCCGGGATCGGTATGGCAGAGTGGGGACCGGGCGACATGGCGCTGTCGCTCGGCGTTTTGGCACAAGGGCAAGCTGCCATCAAGGATCCGAACATGGTCGCTGCCCGAGCGAAGGTTCTAGCGGCCTGCAAAGCCAACCATGTGTTCTTCTTGAACTCGTTTGCCCCGGATGACGTCGTCTCCATGATTAAGGAAGGAGTCATGGTCGGTCCGGCCAGTCCCGAAACTGCGGAGATAGGCCGGAAATATACAAAGCGCCCCGCGCCGTATTGAGTAGCAACGCCACCTAACATCTCGACTTCAGCAGCCTTGCCCGGACTTCAAGACCATTCTTAGGGGCTTATCTGTTCTATGATAGATCACCCCACGATAGCATCACGCCAGCATCACGCCGATGCCGGAGAGGCAACATAGTCGCGGTTGTAAAAAAGGGAAGCTGAGCTCAATTTAGTCGCCGGAGCTGGGCCTTATGAAGATCAGTCGTGAGCGATGCGTAGCTTGCGGAAACTGTACATACGTCTGCCCGATGGGCGCTATCTATATCGATCCTGTACTCAAACGCGCGACTATCAATCGCGATGAGTGTGTCGAGTGCTATGCCTGCTACAACGGCCTAAGCCAGGAACATCTGAATCCTACTATGGTGCGTACCGTGCGCCGTGTCTTCGCTGCGCTGCGAATCCGCTTTGAGCCGGAGCCCGATGTTTGCCCTACGGCGGCGTTCGAGCCTGACGAGCTCACTTGGCCGCGGGTGGTGAGGCGTGCCTTTTCCGACCCAAGCGTTCCGCACGAATCCACCGGCGTCGAGGGCCGCGGTACAGAAGAAGTGAAGACAAATGACGTGACCGGCCGGGTCAAGGTTGGCGAGGTTGGCTTCACGATAGAATTCGGCCGTCCAGGCGTCGGCGTCCGCTTTCACGAAATTCAGCAGATGTGCTGGGCTTTGGCGGAAGCCAAGGTGAGCTTCGAGAAGAAGAACCCCGTCACTTCGCTCATGTCCGACGTGAGTACCGGCACCCTACGTCCGGACATCCTCGGCGAAAAAGTGATGTCGGCGATTGTAGAAATCAAGGTGCCCGTCGAACGGACGGAAGAGATCGTTCACCTGGTATGGGAGGTGGAGAAAAAGCTCGACACCGTGATCGCACTCGGCGTCGCCACCCGTTGCGGCGAGCACGGAGAAGAAGATGTCGTTGCACCCGTTTTGGAACGGCTCGGGTACAAAATCGAGCGAGCGAAGACCAATATCGGCTTAGGCCGAATCGTTGAATCAGCAGCGGAACCTGCCCCGGAGGCTGCACACGTATGACGAATACTCTGCATCGATTTGGCGACGCGGAAAGCTTTCGCGATGACTACATTGTTTTTGCTCTGCCCACCAAGAGCAAGAAAGATCCCAACGCGCTGCCGAAACTCCGCCGCTTCCTTGAAATCGCTCTGGAATATAAACCGGTGAACCTTGGGGATGCTCGCCATGGCGGCGCTCTGCGATCCTCAAAAAGCTTGAGTCCCTTGTCGCATTGGAAGCGGGATATGGCACCCGACTTTCAGGCTGTAATCCGTGGTCTCGATGCACCGACCAGCTGTGCCGCAGTCTTCGACAACCCTGAGGCCGCCGAGAAATTCGTCAAGCGTATCAAGGAAGAAGACCTCGGGATAAGCGTGAACGTGTCCACATCCATTGAAGGCGCTGCCCGTTGTTGCAACTTCGCCTGTATCGATCGGCATAGCGTAGGCTATTCGCTTGGCTTCGAAGGCAAGACTGAAAAGATTCCCGACTCTCAAGTTGCCGCACTCTCGACGATGTGTGGCCACGGGATGATCAGCCACTCCTTTGCGAAAAAGATGATCGATTTCGTTAAGGAAAACCGCCGCACTCCCGATCAGGCGGTAACCTATCTTTCGCGTTTCTGCTCCTGCGGAATTTTCAATCCGTCGCGCGCGAAGAGGATCCTGGAAGATGCCCGGACGAAAGCGCAATAGATTTGCAGGCTGGCTGGCTCTGCTGATCGCCACATCTCTTCACGCGGAAGTTCGAGCTCTCAAAATTTCACCCTGATCGATGGCACCGGCCGCGCTCCTCAAGCCCATGCGGCGATGATTCTGACAACGGACGGATCCGGTGGGTCGGGCCTGTCGCAGATACGATCCGCGCCGTCTATATCGCCGGGAGGCAGGTCCACTGGAACGAACCCGGCTTGACGCCACCTACACAAACTGCTGCGGGATCGAGTCCCCTCTTCACCCAGCCGCCGCGGTCGCAGGGTCGCACTCACCAAGCAATCGCTTCGTTGCGTCGATCCGAAGATAAAGCAGTGTAGCCACTCCGGAGAGCGCGACCATCATGAGAAAAGGCGCGTTCCAGCCGTAGAACATGACGAGATACGCCGATAAGGCGGATGCGATCGCGCCACCCGTATTCCCGCAAGTATTCATTGTTGCGGAAACGGAACCGGCACAATCGCCTCCGATATCGAGCGTAATCGCCCACGAAACACCTACCGTCGACTCCAAAAAGAACATTGCCAGGCATGAGAACCACACGCACGTCACCGAATTTGAGGTCAGGCACGCTACTAGGACGCTCAGTCCTGAAAGCAGAAAGCCCGTTGCCCCAACTGCGCGCCGGGCAATCCTAAGGTCGCCTGAACGTCTTGCCCAAAGATCGGAGATCCACCCGCCGAGCACGTCGCCCGCGGTCCCCGCGAATAACGGTAGGCTGGCATAGAAACCCATCTGACGAAGATTGAAACCGCGATGATCGTTCAAGTACTTCGGAAACCAAGCCAGATAAACGCCCAGGTTGTACGCATAGCAAAAGTACATCGCCGACAGAATCCATATTTGAGGACTCCGCAGGATCGTGCGCCAGGGAACGGAATCGGCGGCCTTGTTGCGCACGACTTCGAGCGCGGACTGGATGAGCTGGCGCTCCTCCGCATTGGCTGACCTATGTTCCCCTGGCGTATCGCGGTAGTACCAAAACCACACGGCCGCCCATATGAATCCCAAAGAGCCAAAAGCCAAGAAGGCCGCGCGCCAGCCGAAATGGGCAATGATGAGGACGACAAGCGCGGGCGTGATCGCCCCACCCAACCGCGATCCTGCGTGTGTGATGCCCTGAGCAAAACCTCGCCCCGAAGGCAGAATCCAGCGCGAAAGCGAGCGCGTGGCGATGGGGAAGGCGCCGGCCTCACCCATTCCGAAGAGAAAACGAATCGTCGCCATCGATCCAGCGTTCCAGGCAAGCGTCGTTGCGCAGGTAAAGATCGACCACCAGGTCACGATCAGAGTCAGAGCTCGCCGCGGACCAAAGCGATCGCCCAACCAGCCTCCCGGGATTTGGAAAAGGGCATAGCCCCATTGATAGGAGCTCAGAATCCAGCCCATGGTCACAATTGAGAAGCCGAACTCTTTTTGGATGGAAGGAACCGCGGACGAAATGACCACGCGATCCATGTACGTGATCATGTAGGCAGCGATTGTCAATCCCAGCACAACATGCCGGACGTGAGTCGGAGGATGAGTTCCCGCCTGGGCGGCCGCAGTTCCGCTCACCGGCGAAGGATGAACGGCGCTCGAACCTTCGGCTTGCGGGATGACACTGGCATTTCCGCTACGCGGCATTTAGGCGAGCTCTCGGTAAGAATTCGGAAACGTCCGTATGATTCGATCGCCCCGGAGCTTTTGCTTGAGGCACCCTCACCGCTAGCAATCGACAGTGTGATGGTGATCTATCGACAATTTTTAAGGCGAGGAAGTTTAGCACGGCGAGATGACGACTCGGTAGGCACGACAAAGAGGCCCTCTGCGCTATCGGACCCGTCCTGCAGTGGTAGTCCTGTAACGCGAGTTCCGGGACGTGGATGTTACGCTGGTAGACCGTAGATTATAAGCAAATACTCTACAACGTCGCGCAGCTCGGCGATACCGCAAGCTTAGGTACGTTGGGGAATCAGCCAGACTATATGGGCGTCAGCCCAATCCCGGCGAGGCGCTCCGTAAGTCACTTTTGGAATCCGGCTGCCTTCGACTACACCAATTCCGACTTGAGCTGGAGACCGGGGAGTGAGGGTAGACATACGCTCTTTACGCCAGGAAGCGCAACCTTCGATACATCGCTGGAGAGAAACATCCATATCTGGGAATCGCAATCTCTCGACTTTCGGTTTGAAGCCTTCAATGCATTCAACCGGCCAAATTGGAACACCCCCGCGGACGACCCGCGGAACTCTGCTACCTTTGGTGTGATCACCAGCGCACATGCGATGCGCCAACTCCAATTCGCATTGAAATATGCGTTCTGACAAACTGCGCAGCGTGAGCGCCGGCTGCGCGGATCCTGCTGTGAGGGGCACCGTGGGACCTATCGGAAAATTCTGCTTGATCGCAGCAATGGGAATTTCAAGCGCGTTGCAAGGCGCACAAAGCCGGCCCAACACGCTCTCTCGCAAGGAAGCAGTCCAGGACTGGAGGCTTCTGTTCAACGGAAATAACCTGGATGGCTGGGAGCCTCGGCCAACCGCCACCCCTTCTGCGACCGGTGATTGGACCGTGACCGATGGAGCAATTCTATGTCCTGGCACCAGCGCCGGCTGGCTCTCGAGCAGCGACTCGTATTCGAATTTCGAACTAAAGCTGCAGTTTCGCGGCAGCGAGAAAGTGAACAGCGGCGTCTTTCTTCGCTCGTCGAAAGAGGGCGCGCCGCACAAGACCGGCTATGAACTGCAAATCTGGGGATATCAGCTGGCGGGCTACGACACGGGCAGCCTAGTCGAATCCCTCAAGGCGACGCCAACGACCATTCTCGACAATCAGTGGAACGATTACGACATCACAGCCGATGGCGATCACTTCGTGATCGTTCTCAACGGAAAGACCCTGCTCGACGACCACGACTCGAAACATTCTTCTGGCGTCATCGGCTTTCAATGTCAGAAAAACAATAGGATCGAGTTCCGCGACATCCGCATACGAACCCTCAAGCACTAAAGCCAGGGGCATTCACGGCGGATTCGGATTTCCGTACGTACGGCGGGTGTTGTAGAAAAGAACCCATGGCCAAACCTGTCGAAACAAACTCGGTGCTGGATGCGATCAACGACGCAAGCATCGAAGCGTCCATCGAGGCGAAAGCCATTGGAGGAAAGATACGGCAGCTGAGGCTGAGACGCTCCATGGGCCTGGTCGAGTTAGGTCAACGGACAGGTCTTTCTGCGAGCTTCCTCTCGCAACTGGAGACGGGCCGCGTCACTCCAACGCTCCGCAATCTGGCGCGCATCTCGATGGTGTTCAAAAAAGACATGTCCTACTTCTTCCGCGTGGAAGACACAAATTCTTTTCGTATTTCTCGAGCGAAGAACCGCATACGGCTTCCCCTTGGAGAAAAGAAGACACCTTTTCTGATCTCAGAAAGTATGAGCGCGCTCATTCCGGACCGGAGCGTTGTTCCATGTATCGCAGAGTTCTTGCCAGGTATCGAAGGCGCAGCCTTCCATCCGCAAATATTTCCCGGCCTCGAGTTCGCGTATGTCATCGGTGGTTCGGTGATGGTCTCGAACGAGACGGAGAAACAAATCTTGGAACCTGGGGACGTGGCCTGGGTCGAGGGAACGGCGAAGCGTCAGTATCAGTGTCATGGAGAAACGGCTGCCAAGGCGCTGATCGTTACGTTTGCCAAAAACTCGTGAGATGAATGGGAGCAGCTAGCAAAAGATGATTGAGCAAACCATGGATGCTGCCGAACGATCCGCTGCGCTCCAGTCGATACTCGGCTGGTTTGAGTTCGGCACACTTCTCGTAAATCCGCTCATTCGCGATTCGGTTGTAACGTGCCAGCATCCTGAAGTGTTCGATCATCTCTTTTGAAGTTTGCTCCACTCAGGCCGGCAAAGCCAAGCCGCCAGACGGAGCATGGACCCCAACGTCGGAACGCGTTCGATTCGAGGAGAATTCACAATCCTCACCTAACATCGAATTGCAGAATATCCCTAGCAGAATATCCCTTAAAGGAATTCCATGGACCATTGCACCGCACGCTTCCATCGCGCTTGCCTTCTCTCCTTCTCTTTCTTCGCTCCTGCGGTTGCCAGCGCTCAGGCTACAATGCCACCGTCCCCGGAAACGGGGTCCCCACATTCCATCGGCGAGGCCACGAAACAGCGCCCGCAGTCCATCCACGCCGGATTCGATCTTCCCAATGGCTGGCGGATCACCCCGGCTGGCCAGCCGATCGCGACCCTCGAAGACATGGTCCTGAACATGGTTCCGTCGCCGGACGGGCGGATCGTTGTTGCCAGTCATTCGGGATTTAACCCCCATGGAATCGATGTCTTCGATGTGAAGACTCAGAAGGTCATCCAGCATATCCCCTTGAAGACGACCTGGCTTGGGCTCACCTGGTCGGCTGATGGATGCACCCTCTTTGTTTCCGGCGGTAATGCGACGGGCGCAAAGGATATCGAAGCCAGCGCCGCTCCGATCTATGAGTTCAGCTACAAGGACGGACGACTCAGTGAGCAGCCCACCGGAACAATGCTCGAGACCATTGATCCGAAGAAGGTCTGGTGGTCGGGGGTCGCCTACCTTCCAAGCAAACACTGGCTCTATGCCGCGAACCGCGGGACGGGTCCTGGCCCAAGCAACGTGGTGGTTTTCGATACGAAGACGGGCTCGATTGTTACGCGCATTCCCGCGGAGATCAACCCCTATCAGCTGGTCCTTACGCCAGACGGACGGCGCCTCTTTGTCTCGAACTGGGCCAGCGAATCTGTCAGCGTAATCGATACGGCGACCAATCGAGTGATCCGCACGCTCCATGTGGGAATGAACCCGAACGACATGAAGCTGTCCTCGGATGGCCGGCTGTTTGTCGCCTGCTCCAACGACAATACGATTCATGTGATCGATATAAATTCATTGCAGGTGATCGAACGCCTGTCGACCACTCTCACGCCGCTTGCTCCAGAGGGCTCGACGCCCGATTCCTTGGAGATAGACAGCGCACGGAAGCTGCTTTACGTGGCGAACGCTGATAACAATTCCGTCGCCGTGATCCGTATCACGAATCGAGCGCACAGCACCGTGATGGGCTTTATCCCGACGGGTTGGTACCCATCGGCACTTGCACTGGTAGAGCATGGCGGGGTGCTTTACATCGGCAACAGCAAAGGTGAAGAGGGACATCCCGATCGGAAAGGGCCGGGGAGCCCGCTCGCTTCGAAGTGGTACGGCGATGAGTCGGTCAAAACGCTGCAGAAGAGCAGCGTCGAAGTGCTTCCCGTCTTGGATTTGCAACAGAAACTGCCGCATTGGACGAAGCAGGTGATCGACAACACACCATACAACGACTCTTTGCTCTCGGAGGCGCGTCCGCCGCTCGCTCCAACGATCATCCCACGTGAGGTTGGGGTGCAGACACCGATCGAGCACGTGATCTATATCATCAAGGAGAACCGCACGTATGATCAGGAGTTTGGCGATCTGCCGCACGCAAACGGCGATCCCGAGCTGACGATCTTCGGCGAGAAGATCACGCCGAACCAGCACGCGCTGGTACAGCAGTACGTTACTCTGGATAACCTTTATTGTGACGGCGAAGTGAGCGTCGACGGCCATTCCTGGTCGAACTCGGCCTATGCCACTGACTTCAACGAACGATACTGGCCGCCAACCTACGCGGGACGCAGCGATGCCCGACCATCGCGCGCTTATATTCCTTCCGCCGGTCACTTGTGGGATCTTGCGCAGCGAAAGGGCCTGACCTACCGCTCGTATGGGGAATACGCCGCGCGCGCCAGCACGGGAACCACCATGGAGGCGGCGCCAGGTGTCGGAGGACTTGTTGGGCATATCGCGAAGGACTATCTCGGATTTCCTCATCGGGATACGGAGAGGATCGCGGTATTCCTGCGCGAGTTCAGGGAATACGAGGCCCACTTCGACAGCTCTGATCCCGACCAGCGGCTTCCGAATTTCATCGTCATGAGCATGCCGGAAGACCATACAGTCGGCACGCGGCCAGGCGGCTTTACCCCACAAGCCATGGTCGCCAACAGCGACTATGCAATCGGACAACTTGTCGATGCTGTGACCCATAGCAAGTACTGGCCGAATACTGCCATCTTCATCATTGAAGATGACGCGCAGGACGGACCAGACCACGTGGACGCACGCCGCACCGTAGGTCTCGTCATCAGTCCCTACGTGAAGCGTGGCATCGTCGACAGTACGCTTTACTCGACGAGCTCAATGGTTCGTTCGATGGAACTGCTGCTTGGCTTACCGCCGATGAGCCAGTACGATGCGGCAGCGATGCCCATGTATGCATCGTTCGGCACAACCCCGTCGATTACGCCTTTTACGGCGATTCCGCCGAAGATCGACGTCAACGTCCGCAACACAGATAAGAGCTACGGCGCGAAGCAGAGTGAGAGGATGGATCTGTCTGACGTAGATCGGGCGCCGATGCACGCTCTCAATGAGGTGATTTGGAAGAGCGTGAAGGGCGCCGGCTCGCCGATGCCGCCTCCCGTCCACCGCTTCCGGCCGTTAATCGACGCGGGCGATACTCAAGAGCACGACGATTAAACTTATGAAAGATTCAGGCCATGGAATACGCCGGTTTGCCCGTCTCGCGGAAGGACATCGACAATCTTTGGTCTTGGGTTGCGGGGAATACGGCCGATCCGCGAGCAGGCATTTTCGGACCCTCTTCCATCAGCTGGAGGGTCAACCGCGAATCTGCTGTTTTTCTAGGTGCAGGGCGGGCCGCGCTGCTGCAGTTGGCGCATCCCTGGGTGGCGGCTGCACTCGATCAGCACTCCACCCTCCGGAGCGATCCGCTCGCCAGGTTTCACAACACCTTCCGGGTCGTGTTCACGATGGTTTTTGGAAGCCTTGGACAGGCATTGGCAGCTTCCCACCATCTATATCAGCTGCATACACGCATCAAGGGAGAACTTCCCGAACCTGTCGCTGCTTATGCGCAGGGCTCCCGCTATGCAGCCACTGAGGTGAACGCACTCATCTGGGTATACGCCACGCTGGTTGAAAGCGCGCTGCTGGCGCACGATCTTGTGCTCCCGCCGCTCTCCAGCGAGGAACGGGAACAGTACTATGCAAACAGCAAAATGATGGCAGCTCTTTTCGGCATCCCGGCCGTGGCTTTGCCAGCTGATTGGTCCGCCTTCGAAGCCTATAACCGTGCCATGTGGACGTCAGATATGTTGGGCGTCAACACGCTCTCGCGGGAGCTGGCGCACCACGTCCTCCATGGCCGGGGATCCTGGATCCCCGTGCCCCACTGGTACCGCGCGGTGACCGCTGCTTGGATGCCGGAACGGCTCCGGGAAGAATTTGCGCTGGCGTACGGAAAGCGAGAAGAAGCTGCGGTAGTTCAGGCGCAACGTTGGCTTCCGCGGATCTATACAAAAATCCCTGCTGCATTTCGGTTTGTGGGGCCATACCACGAGGCGAGCACAAGGCTGCTTGGACGACAGCCCGGACTGGTGACGCGCGCAAACAATCGCTTTTGGATGGGACAATCGCGAATGATGTTCGCGGAGGGCGACAGCTAGCGTCGGCCATTGCCGACAGGCTTGGGATCTCGCTGATGCAATCAGGCGGTTCGATTCAGACGCGGTCGCGGGTCTTCGAGCGACGAGCGACAACGAGGCGGGGAAATTGGCCCCGTCCCCCTAGCTTCGCGGCGAAAGACGAAGCCTTGCGGCGAACAACCAAGCCATTCTTCTTATCAGCCTAGACCTTGTAGCCACCAAAGCCTTCGGCCCCGCCTAGCCGGGCTTAGTTTTCGCTAGCAACTCTGTTCGCCCTAATAGTGTTAACAGGTCCTAGGTGCTTGCGGCGTTCGCAACCCGCACGATCGTGCAATTAACCTCTTTGCCGTTGCTGCCTGTCACCTTGCCCTTGGTGCCCTTGACCTGATAGGTCACGTTACTTCCCACAACGAAATCCGTCGCTTTTAATGACTTTTTCTCGCTCGAGCGGCAGCTATAGTCGTGGCCCGACGCCGTGAAGACAAAATCGTACTGCTGATGTTTGTGGTTCTTGCCGGTTGTCCCAGCAGGCTGGAAA
>DASYBJ010000588.1:0-4262 GCA_036500845.1 Acidobacteriaceae bacterium | reverse complement strand
CTCGAATCGACCACGATTCTCAAAATGAACGATGCAGAGCTGCCTCTTGTGCTGGATCTGCTTGGCCTGCCGCGCGAAGCGAGCGGGTCACCCCTCGAGGCGCTGCTCATCCGAGGATCGCGTTTGCTGTTGGGCTGCTTTCCGTTGGATCTGGTTTGCATCACGCTGGGCAAAGACGGAAGTCTTCTTGTCAACCGGAACGAATCGCATCGCCACCTCGGACTCCCGACCCGGATGGGCGACGCAATCGGCGCAGGCGATGCCTTTACCGCAGCTCTGACCCACTTCTACCTGCAAAAGGCGCCTTTGGCAGTGATGAGCGAGGCGGGCAACCGTTGGGGTTCATGGGTAGCCTCGCAGTCAGGCGCCATGCCCACGCTCGATTCGGCCACGCGTGAATCGATCTCGGCCGCCATTCTCGCCCGCAGCACTGCTTGACCCCCCGGCTCGCTTCTGTTTTGGCATGCATGGGACTCCACGAAAAGGGGCGCCTGATCCTCCACGCCGGGTGGGAAAGCACAACGGTATGCATTGAGATTTGTAGTTTTCCGAAACGAGACAGAAAGAGCTCTTCCTCTTCGGGGCGGCCCAGAAACCAAGTCAGTGCCCAGAGGTCGCTGACTGCTTCTTAGTTGACCGGTTCTTATTGCGTTTTCACAATTACTGTGATCTGGCCAGAGTTGGTTATGTGCAGCTTTTCTTGATGAAAGCCGCGTTCGGACTCCAATTCCTGGACTACACCAATTGTGAAAACGCCGTAGCCGACCGCTTTTTCACCTTACCGCCTCTTAGCTGAACTCGCTGAATCGCTTGATCCCCGTGGTCTCCGCGTGTATCGTCACCTGAATGTTCAACCCACCCACACCAGAACAGCGCATTGCGTATGGGCACGCTCGCCGCAGGCAACTCCCGCGCCAAAAGCACAACTACTGGCGCACAGCAGATCGCAAAACCGATCCAATGGACGCTATTGCCGCCTCTACAGTTGGTCGCGTAGCAGCGTTGCTGGCAATCAAGTGGGAGCGCATGGCGGCCTCACCGTTCGGCTTTTTTCGCGGCGCAGTGCCTGTCATGGCGGCAGATCTGGCCGTGTTGCCCCATGCAGGCATTCAAGCGCAGCTCTGTGGCGATGCGCATGTTCGCAATCTGGGAGCCTATGCCGCACCCGATGGCCGGCTGGTATTCGACATCAATGACTTTGATGAGACCATCCCCGGACCTTTCGAATGGGACCTGAAGCGCATGGCCACCAGTCTCGTGCTTGCCGGCAGGGAAACGGGAGCCAAGAACTCGGTTTGCGCCGAGGCGTCGGCCGTCTTCCTCGCCCAATATCGCCGCTCTATGCGCAGTTTCGCTCGGATGCCTGTGCTGGAGATGGTCCGATACCAAGTGCATCGCCTGCAGCGCATCACACCGGTTTCTCAGGCTTTGCGCAAAGCCGAGCGCGAGACACCGCAAGCGGCATTGGAGCGCCTGACGATGCCCGGCAAGCCCGGTACCCGTCAGGCTGGCACCGGAGGAAATCGTACCGTGGCTGCGCCACGGGTCTTTATCGATCAACGACCACTTCAATATCGGCTGACCGGCGGCCAGGCGCGGCGCATTGTTGATTCACTGACAACCTATCGAGAGAGCCTGCTTCCCGAGCGTCAACACTTTCTCACGCATTACCGCCCTATCGATGTTGCCTTTCGCGTCGTCGGTACGGGGAGCGTCGGGTTGCGCGATTATGTGATCTATCTAGAGGGCAACGGAGCGTACGATCCGCTGTTCCTGCAGATCAAAGAAGAACCTGGTTCGGCCTACGCTCCATATTTGGGCGAGCATGGCGGAGCGCAGCACCACGGGAGGCGCGTCGCCGAGGGTCAGCGCGCGATGCAGTTGCAATCGGATGTTTTCCTAGGCTGGACGACGATCAGCAATCGCCACTATCTCGTCCGCCAGCTCAGCGATCATAAAGGCTCAATCTCTGTCGAGGACCTGAAAGGAGATGGGCTGACGCAATATGCGCAAATGTGCGGCGAACTGCTTGCCCGTGGCCACGCGCGCTCGGGAGATCCGTTGATTCTGCAGGGATACATGGGCAACTCGGCGAAGTTCGACTCAGCCATTACTGAATTTGCCTTGGAGTACGCCGATCAGACCGAGCGAGACTATCAAACGTTCCTTCGTTCGCGATTCGCGCCACGACGGAAGCCCACGAAACCTGCCCCAGCCAAAAAGAAAATTTCCGCCAAGTCCAAGCCGCCCGCGAAAAAGGAGTAGCCAGGTTTCAGGGGCAGGTGCAGTCCTCAGTATTCGGTTTCTCAGGTGTGCACTATTTTTAGAGTGTGGCACTGCCGGAACGGACTGACCCCGACCCCTCCCCGCGCCGCGTCTGCGACAATAGAGTAGCGGTCGAACGCTACTCCTCTCATGTTGCAACTATCAGCGGCCGGCAAACGGTTCGGTCCACGGATTCTCTTCGAAAATGCCGACTGGCTGATCACGCCAGACGAACGCACAGCTCTTGTCGGCGCCAATGGCACCGGCAAGTCCACTCTCCTCAAGATCCTTGCTGGAAGCGAGTCGCTCGACTACGGAAGCCTGCAACGTACGCGTGGCATGTCGATCGGTTATCTTCCCCAGGAGGGTCTGGTGCTCTCGGGCCGGAGCGTCTTCGACGAATGCCTCTCTGTCTTCGCCGAACTGCGCGCGATGGAGAAGGAAATCGAAACGCTCTCCGCGCGTCTCGCCGAACTCGATCCTGGGACCGCCGAGTACGCCACAGTTGCGGAACGTTACTCTCATATCGATTCCCGCTTCCATGCGCATAGCGGCTATGCGCTCGATGCTCAGGTTGGCACTGTTCTCGGTGGGCTTGGGTTCGGCAAAGAGGATTGGTCCAGGCAATGCGAGGAGTTTTCCGGTGGATGGCAGATGCGCATCGCGCTCGCCAAGCTGTTGCTCGAAAAACCTAGCCTCCTCCTCCTGGATGAGCCGACGAATCATCTTGATCTCGAAACCCGGAATTGGCTGGAAGAGTATCTTCACGGGTATCCCAACGGGTACATCCTCATCTCTCACGACCGTTATTTCCTCGATGTGACCGTGAACAAGACCATCGAGATATGGAATAAGGGCCTGCACGTTTACCACGGGAACTACGAGCAATACCTCAAACAGAAGGAAGAGCGGCGCGCCCAGCTCGAGGCCGCCTACAAGAATCAGCGTGAGCACATCGAGCATCTCGAAGCATTCATCGATCGTTTCCGCTATCAAGCGACCAAGGCCAAGCAGGTACAGAGCCGCATCAAGGAGTTGGAGAAAATCGAGCGGATCGAGATCCCCGCTGAGGAGCAGGTGATCCACTTCACTTTTCCTCAACCGCCGGCCTCCGGGCGGACTGTGGTTGAGGTCCGCGATCTCGGCAAAAACTATGGTCCCAAGCAGGTGCTTTCCGAGGTCAACTTCACGATCGACCGCGGCGACCGCGTTGCCCTAGTCGGCGTGAATGGAGCGGGCAAGTCCACCCTGATCCGCATGCTCGCCGGTATGGAGCCTCCCTCGAGCGGGAGCCTGCGCCTCGGCCACAATGTCACGGCGGAGTATTTTGCGCAGGATCAGTACAAGGTACTTGATCGGAATGCACGGATGCTGGATGACATAAGCAACACCGCATCCCGCGTTCCTACGGCGCAGCTACGCAGTTTGCTTGGCTGTTTTCTCTTCTCCGGGGATGATGTGTTCAAGCCGTTGGGAGTTCTTTCCGGCGGCGAACGAAATCGCTATGCGCTCGCCCGGATCCTCGTCAGTCCAGCGAACTTCCTGCTTTTGGACGAACCGACCAATCATCTCGACTTGCGTGCCAAAGATGTTCTGCTCGAAGCAATCGCAAACTTTACGGGAACAGTCGTGCTGGTCTCCCATGACCGCTACTTTCTCGATCGTCTGGCCACACGCATCTTCGAAGTTGAAAGTGGTCATCTCCATGTGTACCCCGGCAACTACGAGGACTATGTCCGCCGCAAGCAGGGCTTAAGCACTCCTACGGTTGCGGGGAATGGTTCGAATGGAGCGGCTGCCGTTGCACCCGTGGCAGTAAGCGAAACCCCTTCCGCCAATGGCAAAGCCGGCCGCGGGAAGCGGCTGAACCCGATCAAGCTGCGCCAAATGCAGGAGCGGTGCACGTTTCTTGAGGAGGAGATTCCGCGCGTAGAGTCTGAGATCGCGTCTACGGAGCGGGCTCTGGGTGACTTCGTAAGCGTCGAAGAAACGCGCCG
>DASYBJ010000587.1:0-19460 GCA_036500845.1 Acidobacteriaceae bacterium | reverse complement strand
CGGAGGAGCCACGCCAAGGCGAGCTGAGCGGGAGTACAGTGCTTGTGTTTCGCGACCTCCCGTAAGCGATCGGCTATGGCAAGATTGGTCGCGAATTGTTCTCCTTGAAAACGCGGATTGCCGCGCCGCCAGTCATCGGGCGCGAGGTCGTCAGCGCTGCGAAACCGGCCGGCCAGAAATCCACGACCCAGCGGACTGTAAGCCACCAGAGCGATACCGAGTTCACGCAGCACCGGCAACAGACCGTCTTCAGGGTCACGACTGAAAAGCGAGTATTCGGTTTGGACCGCGGCGATCGGATGAACCTTGTGGGCACGGCGAACCCTCTCCGGAGAAGCCTCGGAAAGTCCGAGATGGCGCACTTTCCCGGCGTGGACCAGCTCCGCCATGGCGCCTACAGTCTCTTCGATCGGCACCTTCGGATCTACGCGATGCAGGTAGTAAAGGTCGATCTGCTCGACACCAAGCCGTTGGAGGGATTTGTCGCAGGCACGCCGCGCATTCTCCGGGGTGCCATCGAAACCACGGTCCTGCACGGGCGAATCCATAACGATCCCGAACTTCGTAGCAAGGATCGCATCCTCGCGCCGGCCGAGTAGCGCTTTGCCTACCTTGATTTCAGAGTCACCATAGACATTTGCGGTATCGAGGAAATTCAGTCCCAGATCGAGCGCGCGGTGAATCAATTCGATGGCATTGGCATCGTCTCGCACACTGCTGGTGTACACATCGGCGATACCAATACTCATGCAGCCCAGGCCAATCGCCGATACCAATGGTCCACTGTGACCGAGTCGTCTCTGTTCCATTCCAATGCCCTCCGGATGAGTTGATGAATAAGCTATTAGATTGGATGCAGGACGTTGCGGGGAGTTCTGTGCTTCCACAGCAGAGGCACTGGCGATCCCGGGGATCGGCTCCTCGCTCTTGAGCGCCTCGTCTTCGATTTCAGAATGTCAAGTTAGGCATCTCATTTTCGTCCCTGAATCGCTGGTCGCTCTTCAGCATGATGTATTTGGGTCGCGACGATGCACTATGTTCAGTCATTCTTCAGGTGACTGTTATCATCCGTTCATCTCTCCCTGTTAGCCTAAATTACCGGACAATGCAAATGATTTCCTAAACAGTGTGTGAAGCACCTTCCACACGACCAGTCAACCCTATTTGCCACTACGATGGTTCGGGTGGCACTCTATTTGCGGTCTTTTTTTTATAGGAGAATGTTTTGAATTTGACAGATTCAGTTCTAGCGCTAGCCCTAACGCTCCCGAGCATTTCTGTCTTCGCACAGGCACAGCAAGCTAAAGGTACTACAACTGCCAGCATCAAGGCTCCGCTGCCGACGAAGTTAAGGTTCCTGGCATCGACCGAGATTGACCCATCGCGCCTTTTGCCGCCTCCGCCAAAGGACGGCTCGGAGGTCCAACAGAGAGAGATGGAGGAGGTCAAGAACCTGATTCACAGCAGATCGAAAGAACGATACGCCGAGGCTGTATGGGATGCGGAGCATGAAGATCCCACTCCCTTTGTGGCTGTGATCGGACCTAACTTCGATCTAACGAAGTTACCCGCAACGGCAAAACTACTGGCGGACGTTTTGAATGACCAAACGGTTGTGACCAGCGAGGCCAAGAGCTACTTCAAGCGCAGGTTTCCAGCGGCTGCTGCAATGCCTGGCGATTCTTATCGCGAGTGGACCTGCGACGCGGCCGACCGCAAGCCCTCCGCCCTGCCTTTGAGATCCTATCCCAGCGGCCACGCAACAATGGGGTATACGTTCGGCGTTGTATTAGCTGCTCTGATTCCAGAGAAGTCGCAAGCGATTTTGGAGCGCTCAGCCAGCTATGCTCACAGCCGTGAGATTTGCGGAGACCACTATCATTCTGACGTTGTAGCGGGCCAGGTTCTTGGAACCGCTCTTGGAGCTCTGCTGCTGAACAATCCCGCGCTAAAGCCGGAACTTGACGCTTCAGAGGTCGAGTTGCGAGCGGCTCAAATCACCAAGTAGTCCGAGATGGTATTGCACTTTCACCGTGCGATAACAGTAAAGAGCATTTGGAACAGCGTGATGTCCAAGGGGCGACCCACTCGAGATGGAGCGTTCGAAGTGTGTGGATTGGCATCTCTCAATCGATGTCGCCCGCCGAATGGACATCTATGAAGCACTTATTGCTGAGGCGCAGCCCCAAACAGAGTCTCCAGTGTTGGCACTTGCTGTTGAACTTCATTCCGGATTGAAGTACCTATATCAATTGCACGATCCTGTGTCTTCGCTGAAGAGAACGGCACTTCCATCACTAGAAATCCGATTGTTTCGCCACTGCGGGCATGCAAAGGAACAAAGGTGTCCCAGTAGCCTTCTTTGTCGATCTTCTCCGCCTGAGGTTCGCCAGCGGCAACTATCTGCAGGTCGCTCGGGGCGGAGACCTTTCCGATCTTTTCGGGAAGATTGCTCGCGATGATGACATTCTGTGCCTGCCCCGGAGGCACAGCGTGCAACCCGAGTTTTTGAATCTCCGGGTGAATCGCCTTTTCTTTCACGATTAAGTGCTGTGCAAACGGCGCGTCCACATGTACCCTCGCCGGCGTCGCCTTTGTCGGAGTGCTGCTCTGCTGCGCGACCGAACCAACCGGACCCAACAAGCAGATAATAAATAGTTGACTCAGTGTTACTGACTTTCTCTTCATTCACTTTCTCCTTTTCCTTAAATGCGTTGCTGACGCGGGAACCGATGCCGTCGAAGCTAATCTCGCGCACAAATCTACCATTTAATCTTGAGTCCAAACTGAATCTCTCTCGCCGAAGTGCTCGTCGCTGTGAGGAGGCCCGCCGACCCAGTCGGTGCGCCGGTCGAGTCAAAGACATCTGTGTTTGTCGGTAACGCAAAGTTAGGATGATTTAGAGCGTTGAACAGCTCTGTCCGAAACTGAAGATTGAGCCGCTCGGGCTGGCCGGGGAAGCGGATCATCTTGAAGAGTGACGCGTCAAGAGTAGTGGTCCCAGGTCCGATTACCACGTTCCGGCCTGAATTGCCCAATCTGGTTGCGGGGGGCACTGAAAAGCATTGGATCTTGACATAATTCCTCGTGTTCCCAGGATTTGTAAGGCTGCTGCAGCCTGGGTTTGTAAGACGATCCGGGTAATCTTGAAGTCCACCGCTGCCCAGTGGATCGCCATCCGATCCGTATGTGGCGGTGAATGGGTTCCCGCTGCTAGCGTGAAATATTCCATTGAGTTGCCAGCCGCTTACCAGGGCTCGTACTTCCTTTGCCGCGGTTATGCTGGGAATCTGCCAGGTAGAACTTAAGACGAATATCTTGCCGGAATTGAAATCGGATAGTCCACGGGATCGCTTCACATCAAAAAATGGCGGGTTCGAAATGGAGTTGCTAAACGCATCGGAGGCGATACTCCCAGAAGAAGTGTCTATGCTCTTGCTCCAGGTGAAGGAGGCTTGCAGGTGCAGTTGCTTTTTGACTCTCGCGAGGAGGCTGAACTCGAGTGCGTCATACGCTGAGTTTCCCGTCCACATCAGTCCACGAATCGTGCCGTAGTGGGGATTGAGAATGGTTCCACTGCCAATAGGCGATGGCCAGAAGAAACCCTGTGGAGTTGATGTTGGCAGAACGATGTCAAATTGGTCGGAGTAGTAAGGTTGATGTATCCCACGCGAACCGACGTATGCGATGAGGCTTGTCACGTCCGGTGCGAGCGTTTGTTGAAGATCCAGTTGCCATTGCATGATGTAATTGCGCTTCGGATTTGGCTGAACGTACGCGGCACCCAGGGATGTCGGTCCCAGCAGCGAAGTGGCCCCGGTATAAAACGACCCTGCTGGCAGCGCCTTTCCTTGCACTGTGCCCTGGACTGCAAACGGGGCGGCCGAGGCGATCGGCAGGGTGAATTCATAGGGCAGCGGAAGCACGTCATAGATACCAAAGGCACCGCGCAAGGCGGTCACGCCTCGATGGGTTGGATCCCACGCGAAGCCTACCCGCGGTTCGAAATTCGTTGATGTCGGATTTTGAAAGAAAGGATTTCCAAGGTGTTGCGACGGATCTGTGAGGTTCCTCAGAGTCGCGAGCCGTCCATTCGTTTCGGTTGGAACGGTAGTCATCTCGTAACGCAATCCGAAGTTGAAAGTCAAATTCGCAACGGCCCGCCAGTCGTCCTGGATATAGCCGCCAGCGAGGGTTTGGCGCACATTTCTTGTGGGGATTGAAGTCGATAGGGATGCACTGAACTGATGAGGCTGGTTGGTCAGAAAATCGCTCAACGAGCCGAAAGCAAATTGACCATTTGGGGTGGAAGGTGAGGAGCTGTTTAACTGCATTCTCTCGAAAGCAAAGCCAAACTTTATAGAATGGAGACCTTTTGAGAGAAAGGCATCGTCGTAAAGCTGATAGGACGTCCAGGCATATTGGTCCCCTGTCGCGCCTAGTCCCCCGACAAGCCGTGTAATCCCTGAGATAGAAATCTCAGCAGCATTCCGCCCGGGCAAAGCACCGTAGGATGGATCAGCGGCAGCCGGGATAAGCGCGGCTTGTGTTTGATCGTTTGACGCGGTCTCGCGGTTGAGGCCAAATCGTAGCGAATTGACCAAATTCTGACCAAAAGTGTGGCTTTCCTCAATTGTTACGATTTGCCTTGCGGTCGTGCTGCCAAATAGGACGTCATTGAGCCCATCAGGATACGTATACGGGGTTTTGTCATACATGTAGCTTCCAAAGATCGCATCGTTGGCGGAGAACCGATGATCAATTCTGCCTATGACAAAATTCTCAGTTGCGACCTGTTGGCTACCGAAATCGAACAATCCAGTATTGCCGTTTGCGGTTGCCACCGATCCGGCGTTAGGCAGAGGCCAAAAAGTCAAATACCTGGCAGCAGCTGGATCGACTTTTATTGTCGTAGTTGTGCCGTCGCTATTGCTAAGCCTTCCACTGCGAGCGTTTGCCGACGGTACAATGGCCACCGTACTTACAGTCTGTGATTGTCGCAAGCCTTCGTAGTTCGCAAAGAAGAAGGTCTGGTCTTTGTGAATGGGTCCACCAAGGGCGGCACCGAACTGATTACGCTTGAAAGGCGGGTTGCCGCCTTTACTGAAGTAGTTTTGGGCATCGAGCGCGCTATTTCGTATGAACTCATAGAGTTCACCATGGAGTTGGTTGGTACCTGATCGCGTCGTGGCATTGACTATGCCCCCCGCGGTCTTGCCGTACTCGGCCGGAGCGTTGCTGGTGATCACGGAAAATCCTTCAACAGCATCAACGCCCAAATTCCCACCGAGGACGCTTCCAGGACCACCATTTGCATAATCGTTCAGGCTTACGCCATCAAAGCGATAGTTATTCTGCTGCGGCCGGGCACCAGATACAGCGAGCTGGTTGCCAAAGCCTCGATTTCCTCGATCACCGCCCGTTACAAACGTTGGTTGAGTTACGATTGGACTTACCCCCGGCTGGAGAGTGGCCAGGTCAGTCCAGCTGCGCCCATTTAATGGAAGGTCTTGGATGATCTCTCCAGTTACTTGGGCACTGACATCCGATGTGGCTAAAGGAAGCTGGTAGGTCTCTGACGAAACATTGACAACCTCAGTGGTTGCCGCTCCAATCGGCAGCTTCAGATCAACGATCTGCTGTGCTCCTACGGAGATGATCACCCCAAGTGTCGCCATCGTTTTAAAACCGGGCGCAGAGCCCGAAACGGTATACACACCCGGCAGGAGATTCGGCGCCAAATACGAGCCGTCATGGTTAGTAGTGACAAGCCGATCGACTTTCGTCTCGCTATTTTGGATGGACACTTGGCCGTTGGGTATAGCGGCGCCTGCGGAATCGGTCAATACACCAACCAAAGTGCCTCCGACAACCTGTGCACTCGCTTGACCACAGAGTGACAGCCAGAACAGGATGCTGAGCAGGCGGAAAATACCTCTAAAGCGATCGCAGAGTCTCAGGTTATGCATGCGATTCGATCCCTTTGGGTAAAGAGCGTGCGAGGCGAAGGAACAAGCCAACTGTCCTTGCCTCTAGGTTGAGGAGTATGCCTTTAACAGGCAACAGGTGCGTTTCAGGCTGGAACGAATGCCTAGGTTCTTGAGCCGTTTTCAGGGTCTGCGTCGCGTACCAATCTATTCTTCAGCGGATTCGTATGTAGGCACACAGGACGGTGCTCTCCCGGGACCTTGCAGCCGAGAGCAATGACTCCTTCAGGAGTTGAAAATGTAGGCAGTTCTACCTGTGCTGGAAGAGCCACTCAAGGTTGGGTATCTTGTCGGCGAGCTCCTTACGAATCGCCTCTGCCCGACGCGCAGCATCCTCTTCACTAGAGGCTGTCGTATCGGGAATCTCCATCACAAGTATCCCGATGGGCCGTCCGCTTGCGTCGAACATTGGCATCTTCATGTTGTAGAAGGCGCCATCCGCGCTCCGCGGACCGTAGGTCTTGCCATCCTTCACTGCTGCGAAGTCTCCCGGCGAAGTATGAATACCAAGACGGGTTGCATTGCCGTTCGCGATAAGGATCATCGTATTCTGGCCGGGTGGAATCACGTGCAATCCCATTTTGCGCAGATAGGGATGACTTGACAGCATCCCGAGAATCAATTCCTCGGCAGCAGGCGCATCCACTGGCTCCTGGGGCTCCGGCTCACGCACCTGACCTATGCCGGTATTCGTGGGTTCGAAGATCTGAATGCGTGCGCTCTTTGCACCGTCCTGCGGAGCCGCGACGAAAAGCCGATTCAGCTGGGGAACCAGCCGTCCGGTCTTGGCCTTAGAATCCGTCGGAATACTGCCTCGGGACACATATTTATCCAATGTGATCTGGTCATAGACGTCAACAAAGCCTCCACCAATCGCATAGATCCGCTTGGTCGCCGGGTCGTAGATCGTATCGTCAACCCCTGGCGTGATCGGAAGGCTCTGCAACTCGCTGCCGGTGTTGGTGTCGAGAACCACTAGTTTTCCGTCACGGCATCCGACGAAGAGGCGCTGCCGCTGCTCATCGAGCGCCATCGTGACATTCACTTTCGCTAACGTGATCGGCCACGTCGTGACAATCCTATTTTTGAAGCGGTCGACGACGACTACTGAATTCTTGGCCTTGTCGTTGATGTAGATCCGGGGCCGGTAGGTATCGAGCGCCATCGCTTCCAAAGTTTCGCCATCAATCGTGATGTCGGCAAGCTTGGTATTGCGATTGGTGTCGATGGCGGTGAACATCGAGTAAGTTTGATGAACATCTCCGCCTCCGTTGTCGACATAGAGATACTTCCTGGAAAGATCGTAGCCAATCGAATCCGCGTCTTTGAGCAGCGCTATCCGGTCAAGCATCCGGTAGTCTTCGCCGTCGTACACCTTCACGCTCCCGTCGCCACCGTCCGTCACGTAGAGGCGGTCGGTGTCTTCCCGATACAACACGGCATGGGGCCGTTCGATCCCCTCAATCTGGTGGATCACTTTGCCTTGCGCGAGATCAACGACCAATACGGCCTTGAAATCTTCCGGCGTGGCGAATAGCCGATTTCGTTTCAGATCGATACCGAAGTGGTCAAAGCTGCCTTTGACTGTCGAAGGGAGGGTAATGGTCTGGATGAGGCGCATGGGTTCTCCTTCGAGGTGACCCGCGCCATTGTCTGGCTTCTGTGCGAACGAAGTTACTCCGGAAAGGACAACCAAGAAAACAACCAGCGTAGACAACCGCATTGACACTGACCTGCCAACTTTCATAACTACCCAGAATTAGCTGCTGATCAAGGATAGGCGTACCGTATGAGCGGTGGAGTAACAACAGCGCAAATTTATCGTCAATCCCAATTCAGCAAATATTCAGATAGTTCAGGCTGCCTTATGGTCCCTATCTCCCTTTCAGAGCGTACGCTAAGTCACGGACTCAGACAATTGGGACCGGCTGCAAAGACGGGAAGACGTTCTCACCCGCGGATTCATTCGTAGGGCCGCTTCCTTTTCCGATTACTAGGTTGAGCATTCTTCGATGAATATTTTGTCAATGCATTCCGATTCTCACATTCTTCTAAAGATCCGGATGATGTAATCTGCGGAACTCGAGCTTTTAGGAGAGAACATGTCTAAGATTGTCGCTATTGTTGTGTTATTTGTATGCATATTGCCTTTGACTGCACAAACTGATCGCGCGACGCTGTCGGGCACCGTGACTGATCAAAGGGGGAACGCGATTCCCGGAGCGCGGACCGTCGTCAGATCAGTAACAACCGGCCTTGAGTATGGCGCGGTAACGAATACAGCGGGTCTGTTTGTTGTCGGCTCGCTTCCTGTCGGTCAATACACGGCAACCATCGTCGCGAGCGGATTTGAGAGGCTCGAATTCCAATCGTTTTCGCTGCAGGTCGGAGAAACGCGCGTGTTAAACGCCACGCTGCCTGTAGCAGCGGTCAACACTACCGTGGTGACTTCGGCTGAAGATGATCTCAACCGGGTCTCGGCAGAAATCGGAGGGGTCGTTCAGGGCGCGCAGCTCAATGAGCTTCCCATGGACGGACGGAGTTTTGAGCGCCTCGAGTCGCAGGTCCCCGGAGCCATCGACGATGCCGGCAGTACTGAGGACCAGATCCGCTTTGCCGGACTATCTCAGGAGGATAACAACTTTCACATCGACGGAGTGGACGCCACGGGCATTAATCACCAGTTTGAGAAGCTGGACCTTCGCCTTCAACTCCCAGTGGAAGCGATCGCCGAATTCAAAGCGAGCAGCGCCGTGTACAGCGCCGATCAAGGTGGCACCGCTGGCGGCCAGATCGAAATCGTAACCAAGTCTGGAAGCAGTACGTATCACGGTTCGGCCTGGGAATATCTCCGCAATAGCATGTTCGACGCGCAGACTTGGAACTCCACTGGCCAACATCAACTGCAGCTGAACAATTTCGGAGCCAATCTCGGTGGCCCGATGGTTAAAAATAAGCTCTTCTTCTTCACGAACTGGGAAGCATACCGGCAGGCACTCGCGCAACAGACGAGCGGAATTGTGCCTAGCCCGGCGTTCCGCGCCGCCGCCATAGCCAAGTCGCCGGCTCTTGCGCCGATTGTCAACTCATTCGTGAATGCGGGCAGTCCCACCAGCGATCCGAACGCTCTGTCCTTCAGTGGCTCCGGAAGGAATCCCGTGCAGGAAGATGCAGGCATGGTTCGAGTGGACTATAAGCTGAACGGCAAGACAGCCATCTTCGCCCGGTATAGCACGGACCACTTTGCGACCACACTCCCCAACGGTATCGAGGTAAATTCCAGCGGGGGGCTCTCAAGCCTATTCAACAAATTGATCGCGCCCAATGCCGTCATCGATGTGACACGAACCTTTTCGCCCACGATCTTCACAGATGCGCGTATCGGATACAACCGTGACGAGTACCACGAGGGAGGCGACCAGATTCTTCCCTATAGCGTAGCGGTTACCGGATTCAGCACCCTGTCGACGCCGCCCACCGACGATCGCTATGACACGGCCTACAGTGTGGTGGATGATACGACTCTCGTCCGTGGCCGCCATGTGTTTAAGACCGGCCTTCTGGTACGCCGCGTACAGGAGAACAAAAACACACCCAAAATTCCGGTAATTACCGCGGCATATCTCAGCGAACTGAATTTCGAAAATAATCTGATGGACTCCTATGCCTACCAGGGCTTTGCAAACATGACCGGCCAGCGGCAGACCGAGTATGGAGCCTACTTTATGGACACAATTAAGGTGCTGCCCAACCTGATTGTGAACGCAGGTCTCCGCTACGATTATTGGAGTGTCGACCACGACGTTCTAGGGCGTGGAGTGGTGGTTGATCCCTCGACGTGCCCCAATCTCGTTTGCCCTGCAGGAAGTTCGTGGTACTTCCCAGATCGAACCAATTTTGGGCCTCGCCTCTCCATCACATGGTCGCCGGCCTCTCTGCACGATAAAACCGTTGTTAGCGCCGGCGCAGGCATCTTCTACGGACAGGGGCAATTTGGGCACCTGGGCACGCCGGTTAACAATATTCCGCAGAATTTCAATCTTCTTCAAACCGCTATCCCAGGTCTGAGCTTTCCGGTGACGCCTTATCTCGGCGCTGCCGCATATAGCGTGAGCTACACCGCTCAAGACCGAAACCGCAAGAACCTGGCGGTGGATGAGTGGACCCTGAGCATTCAGCAGCAAATCGCGACGGATACCAATTTCACGATTTCCTACATTGGCAGCGAGGGCTCGCATCTTTGGACCAATCAGATCGCCAACGGCGTCAATCCTGCGACGGGGACGCGGCCTTATTCCGGCTTCTCTACATTCACCTATGACAGAACGCAGGGAGTGAGCAATTTCCACGCCCTCGAAGCCGGGTTGCATCGCAATTTACGAACCGGATTGTTGCTTGCCGCGAACTATCAGTGGTCGCACGCGATCGACGATGGAGCAGTTGGAGGTGCTGAAGCAATCGTTCCGCAAAACCAGAACTGCCTCAGTTGCGAGCGCGCATCAAGCCAGTTCGATATGCGTTCTTATTTCACTTCGAGCGCGATCTGGCAGGTCCCAGTTGGAAAAGGCCACACGCTGCTCGGGAATTCGAATCCGGTTACGAATACCATCCTAGGAGGCTGGCAGCTGGCGGGAGTAGGAACCGCGCGCAGCGGTCTCCCTTTGAACGTGACGATCAGCCGCTCTGCCAAAGCGTTGCCCGATCAGATCAACACGAATCAACGGCCCAACCTGGTCCCTGGGACGTCGCTCTATCCGATCGGCCGGTCCCCACAAAACTGGCTCAATGCCGCGGCCTTTTCAGTTCCAGCCAACGGCACCTGGGGGAATGCGGGACGTAACTTGCTCCGCGCTCCGGGACACTGGCAAACGGACCTCGCGCTCCAAAAACGTATCCAGGCCTGGGAGCAGCTTGCGTTTGTCTTCCGCGCCGAAGCCTTCAATCTATTCAATGTCGCTCAATATGGAACGCCGGTGGTCAGCTTATCAAGCAAGACCTTGTCCAACGGCCAATTGCAACAGGTTCCTGGCAATTTCGGACTGATCAACAGCGCCTTCAACACCGCACCAACCGGAAGCGGCACTCCACGCCAACTTGAGCTTAGCTTGCGGCTTGACTTCTAGACCTGTGGCTGAATTTCATCCGGCATCCATACAATACGAACCAGTACCCCTACCATTGCAAGGATGAGGTCTCTTGGTCGATGATGGATCGCCGCAATGCACTCAAGCTGCTCACCGGGGCAGCGACTGCCGCTCTTACGCCGCTGCCCGCTTTGGCGCAGAGTCAGCACGAGCCCGTGGATTTGAAGCGCTCCCCACAAGCCCCACTGGGCAATGCCCCAATCGAGAGTGCGCCCGAGCGTCTTATCGCAGCCGAGCCGGAGCTCACGCTGACCGCCGAGGGAGATCTGACGATTTTTTGGAGGACCGTTGTCCCCACGGCGGGCGCGACGATCTACCTCGGTGTACCGAACGACGAAGTCCGCCTCGAATACCCGATTTATAGCAGTGTTACAGCAGTGACCGAGGAGAATTCGCGCACCGAGCACACTACGATCATCGATCTGCGTTCGTATGCGATCCGCGCAGGAGCCCGCATGTTATTCGAAGGAGGGGTCGTCGCCTACCGCATCGAGATGACGGACCCGCGCCGCGCCGTGTCGCGATTCATCGACCGCCGTCTCCGCTTCGCAGTCAAGAACGATCAGTTCCAGAAGATGCCCACAATCATTGAAGGCCCGAACGTTTCTCTCGTGGACGAAACAAGCGCGACGATTTGGTGGATCACTGATACACCTGTCGAGGGCTCGGTTGAGGTTCGTGGAAAACGCTTCACATGCGCGGTCACCGCCGGTCGCAACGTGGCGCGAGTGGAGCAACTCTCGCCCGGAACCCGTTACGATTATCGCGTCACCCTCGATGACCGGCCGGATGCTTATACAACGCGGGCTTACGCCTTCAGTACTTCCCCGGAGGAGCCGGACTTCTCCTTCGTATTCACCTGTGACGGCCGCACAGGTGGACTTGGCGGGGGCGAGACTGCGCTTGAAGGCATCAACGGAGAATCGGCCCGTGCGCTGTCGATCCAAATGGACCGGCACCGGCCAGCTTTCCTCATCTTCACCGGCGACCTCGTCAGCGGGTACACCTCAAGCGTTGAAGACTATCGGGCTCAACTGCGGTCGTGGAAACGAATTTACGGTCCACTGTGGCGGTGGATGCCGATCTATGCCGGCATGGGCAATCACGAGTCTCTGCTAAACGTGTATGACCAAAGATTGCAGTTCGATAAGAGCGGACCCCAGAGCGCCGAAGCGATCTTCGCGGAAGAATTTATGCACCCGATGAACGGGCCAGAGCCCGAACAATCGGGGCTGCCGCCCTATCAAGGTGCCGTGTACAGTTTCCGCTACGGAAATTGCCACTTCGTTCAGCTCAATTCCGATTATTGGTACTCAAGTCTTCCTCAAGAGGTTGGCGGCAACTACTTCGGTCGCCTGCTGCCCGGACAGCTTGCGTGGCTCGAACAGGATCTCTCCGAAGCACGACACAACCGGGCCCAGCACATCTTCGTCTTCGTGCACGAGCCTGCCTTTCCCAATGGCGGCCACGTGCAGGATGCGCTGTGGGGCGGCGGAGTGGTGGAGGGTGTCGCCGCGAGAGACCGATTCTGGAAGGCTGTCTGCGATGCGGGTGCGGTTGCTGTGTTCAGTGGGCACGAGCACAACTACAGCCGTATGCGCATCGACGCCAACACGCCCGTACATATCGATGGCACACCGAACCCGGCATTCGGTAAACCAGTGTGGCAGATTATTCAAGGCGCGGCTGGGGCACCTTTCTATCCGCGCGATAAGACCACACCCTGGAGTGCGCACGTCGACAAATTCGTGGCGCACACCTGGTCTTACTGTCATGTAACTGTGAAAGGAGGTGTGGTGAAGCTAGAGACATACAGCTACACCGGTGAGCTGCTCGATGAGGTGCAACTGGCGAATTGAGGTTTCTCTCGTCGCATTCGCTCCGGATTTCCGCGAATCAGGCCGCGACCTTGCTTGGTTTATGTGTGATGTGTCTTTGAGATTCCTTTGCAATCTTTGGCCTCTAGAATTGGCTGATACCCCTCACCGTTACCGAATGTCCTACTCGAATTAAACTTGTCCAATAAAGCCCTAGCGATCCTTGGTTAACTCTGAGAATCTCTTTAGGGACAGGTGGGGCGCTTGTTTATTGAGGCGTGCCGTTCAGAACGTTTGTCTTGAAGGCAGTATTGGCATACGGTATGACCGGTATTCCCGTAGTTTGTACGTTGTTAGAAGTGACAACGTCTCCAAGTTCATGGCCGCTCGTGCTGATTTCTATTCCGGCTCTGAATTGAGTCGCGGGACCAAATGGGTCTTGAATAACGTTACCGGTCACAACGTTATATCCAGAATCTTGGATTAGGATGGCGTCCCAGGCGTTTGCAGGAGACGTGTGTAGAGACGATCCCTGAAAGACATTCCCAGAAATTATGTTTGAGAGAGACACATACGTCTGACGTTGGAAATCCCATCCTCGAATCTCAACATCGTTCTGACCGTTCTGACTGAGAGTGTTACCCTCGATCATATTGTTGTACGCGGACACATGAGCCGTTGAGACTCCTGCAATCAGGAGTCCATCTAAACTGTTACCGCTGATGTCATTGCCCATCACATGGGCGCTGCCACAGTTGATGAGCGTTACTCCATTGCCTCTGTTATTCTCAACCTGCGACCCGTTGTCGATATAGATGTCAGAGGCGTTAGCACAACGAATACCATCCGAGCCGTTGGACAGAGCCATTACTTGAGAAAGTTCCGCGACAGCAGCGCCGTTCGTACTTCCTCCGTCAATGTATATACCGTAGGTTCCTGCACGCTCTGAGGTAATATGTCCAAGCTGTGCTCTCACACCCGTGATGAGGATGTTCGGACCTGTACTGACGTCGGCTCCGTCCACAGTAACATCCCTCAGTACAGAGTTGGTACCGGTCAAAGCTATCAGTGGTGATATGTTCGGGTTACTTGGTTGGATGATGCAAGTCCCCATTCCAGGACCAGAAGCATTACCAGCCGGATCACATTGGATCGATGCATTGGTTCCCACTGTGATGGTGCTGCTAACTGTGTAAACTCCGGGCGTCAAAAACACATGCTGGTTCTGCTCAAGCGACGTCAAGACTTGACTATGAGCCATTGCAGACAAGAGAGACAATAAATACAATTTCTTCATAGCATCCTTTCATCCGACTAAACCAGCTCCGCGGAGATTGTCATCGGTTGCATCGAAATAGACGGAGGAGACTTCTTCTTGCTGCGTGTCGTCTCTATCATGAGTGACATCAATCGAGGTCCGATACATCAGGAGCATAGCCATAGCATCAGGGATATCGTCCAGGAAGCGAGTCGTACTCCGCCGCGACGGCGTCAATTGCGGCCCAATCATGTAGCTCTTGCTGCAAGAAACTGGTGGCCGGAACGATCGTGAGAATCCGGTTGACGACCAAGCCGATTGTGGTTGCCCCGGTTTGGTACGTGCCACGGACTGTGAGAAGATACTCATTTGCCATGCTTAAGCTACTGCTATCAAAAGTAAAATCAAGTGCATTGCGCCCGTTGCTGGTTATGTCAGCCAGGGAGAGGGGTAGAGCGTTAGTTGTCAACTGGACCCCGCTTAGATCTATAGCCGAAACCTTTACGTTACGCGCCGCCTCTGTCCCATTGTTTATTATCGGCAAGAAGACGTAAAACTTGCTGCTGACCACTCCGGAAACGAGTGTTCCGGTTGAGAAACTCGCTGTCCCGGGTTATGTAAATTGAGGCAATGTAGACTGCGCGAGAGCGTTTGCCTCCGCTGCCGATATCAAAAGGAGCAAACCGATTCTGACCCATCGCGGGACTTGAGCAAAAGACACTGTTGAAATGGCGACAGAGAGAAGGCGGAAATAGAAGCCTACGGCGCATGGGTCCCCACTGTTACCTGAATTAGGTCTCGGATTGTTTCGGAGCCCGGCCTGCGTGGGGGAGATTTTTGGGAACAAAGTATGTGCTCGTTCTTATGGACTGTCAAGCATAAAGGTTGTGTACGTTCCCCGGTATAGCGATGATGGCTGCGGTCACCTCATTAAAAATCCTGTCAAGCCTTTTCTTGGGCCCTGAATAAAGGTCTATCTTGCTCATTTTTAAGTTGCAAGTTTCTATAAAAAAGTTGATGAAACTGGAGTACACATTACCGGAAACCGCCGTGCTAGATTTGTACCGTTGCAAAAAACCAAAGGCTTGCATCCGCCCGTGCCGACCCCGGGATTGGGACTTGCGATTGGTCTTTCAACTACCGGAGGTGGACGGTACGTCTTTCGATGCCACTGAGATCACTGATGAGGAGATACCATTCTGAGTGGACTGCCGAGTACACTAGACCGTTAGCAGACCGAAACTTGATCAGGTCATCCGGTTGTAACCGGCTGGTCCGCCCATTTTCAAATGAATGCCTGAAGTGGAACTGATCCAATAGCAGAATCGTGTCTCATGCATCCTTTGAGTCATCGCGTCCCGATAGCGAACAAGCCCTAAATACACGATTATTAGTTCAGAGTTTCTGAACCGCGCCCAAAATTCCTGCTTCTCGAATTCAGGGGTGTTGTCGATCGAAGAAAAATAAATCTCAATGTGCTTCCCAGGTGGAAGCCATTGATGATGAGTAAACTCGCCGTCAGTTAGGGATCGCGGGTTTCGTGGAAGATCATCGAGTGAGGCGGGGAAGTTTGTCTGTACAGCGTAGAAGGTAATCTCTGCCGGTGAGCGTCCCCAATTTGTGGCGGTAAAGGTCTGAGGAATGACACTGCTGCTCCCATGAGCATGCTCGACACCAACCCAAGGACGCTCAGAACGAATGAAGGCTTCAGCACTCTGCTGTGCTGCGAGGGCAGCCTTTTCACTGGTTCTAGCCTGTTCTTCGGCCTGATCGGCCTGTCGTCTGATGTTCTTCAACATGAAAGCAGATATCATTACGTAAGCCAAAGTGACAACAAATGTCAGCAATTGGGCAGCGATGAGCAGATTTTGCGTCATGAGAAATGATCTGACGTGAACCATGAAGCATGATTCTATTTGAAGGGTGTGTCCTTACGCAGCAAGAGCTTAAAATGACGTTTACGAAGTTGCGAGGCTAGCTGAATCTCATTCGAACGACCGAACCGAGTTATTACCCGACCATAAAGGCGCTGCTGTCGAAGATGCTCGCTCGGGGAAGGGCAGACACTGCAAAGGAATTCCGAGCATTCGGGAGAGAGCCCAGGAAACATCGGCGATTCAAGGATTTCGCTGGGTGGCCACTTGGCCTCTCGCACCCTGCTTGAACGACGTGATGTCCTCATCGAAACTGGACATCATAGTGTGAGCGCATTCGTTGAGGCCCGCCGGGCTGCAAACCTGAACCGCACTGCTTACATAGGTCCAGCGATACAGCAGAGTCATTGACACTGCGGTTTGGGTGCCGTCGTTGATGTCTACAGCAACGATTCTCAGCGCATACCCGTCTGGTGTTCCAGTTGACTCCTCATATTTGGCGCTTCTACCGACAGCATCCCGAAGCGCGCTACACAGTTGACCGCCGATTGTAACTTTAGCCGACGCGCAATCAATAGAGATGTCGGTCTTGGTCGCTTGACCTAGGGCGATAGGAGCGAACAACAAAGCGAGCGCAAGGTACTTCATGTTCTTCAAACTAACAACTCCGAACGCCGAGTCAATGACCCATTTGCACTTCAAGTTACAGGGTATGAGATCTCGAGTATGGCATCTCGGCGAAGGTTCCTAAATCAATAGCTGAGATATCCCTTGGGTCAACCCTTTTTATGGGTTTCACGTCAGCGCTGGATTCCCGCCGTCAACCTAGGGAAAAACTCAGGATCGCTACAGGTGAGATGTGGCACACAGCCGAAAGATTCAAGAAGTGGCCACCACCAGAGAATCAAGATGGTCCTGTCTTGTCTTATTCCAGGGAGCATGGCGCTTCTCAGTGCTTCCCACCGAACCACGACCTAACGGTTTGAGACTTCCTCGATCGGTACGCCCTTCTCCAGGAACCCCATCGGCGAGTGTATCTCCTAATTGGTTCGGATGTCCTTCTGGCATCCCTGCGGCGTGGAACGCTTGTCTCAGGTCATGCTTCCAATTCGTGACGGCAGACTGAGCCTTGCCTGCCCCTCTATTCCCCAAAAATGTATTGCGGATTCCCATTAGGAACGGTTGAGAGTTAAATTGACACGTCGACGGTTATGCAAGCTGTCTTTCCTCTGCGGCGGCCTCTATTTGGCTATTGATCTCGCCCCCAGCAGGAGCATGAGCGCTGAGATAGAACCAACTTAGGAGAATGATAACTGCACCAAGAGAGCCGTAGGCGTCGAGTAATTGCCCCAGAAGCGGACGTATACACGCAGCGCGAGAGAGGCCGCGAGCCAACCCAAGATGCCTATGGCAGAGCCGGGCGTGAGCCAGTGCCGGTGGCTTACCTTGACGTCGGGCCCGAAGTAATAGATGACCGCGAAAAGAGGGAAAGGAGGGCCAAGGCAAGAAGCCAGCTCAGAGTCCTCAACAGGAGTTCGGCGGAAGCAGCTAAGTATCGATTGCGCACTTCGTGGCGGGCAAGATGTACGAAGAAATCTCCACTCAGAAGCAAAGCAAGGATGAGTGTGACGAGCACGCATTGGACGGCGGTGACGGCGATGGCGGACAGCCGGGACTGCCAGTAGGGTCGGCGTTCTTTAACCCTGTAAACAACGTTGAGGCTGTCCTGAATTGTAGAAAAGCCTACAGAAGCGGTCCAAACGGCGGTTACCAAATACGGCACAGCGCTGAATTTGTCGTACAAACCCCGAGCATTTGACGCCACAAGCAGCTTGAGCGCGCAGGCTCTCACATGGAGAAGCGACCGGACAGTGCTTTATCGACCGCCGGTCTCTGCGCGCTAAGGTTCGAGGGTGAGTATCCAGGGAACGTCTAGGCCAACAGTCTCACTTCCCACCTTATGCCCCTTCGGACAACCCAACAAAGCCATGGCCTCCAGTCTCCGATAGAACCATGGTTGGCACATGCCGTCCCAGGCAGCTTGCAGGCGCAAAGAAACCGAATAGGAAGAACAGAAAGAAAGCTACGAGTCCGCAATCTCCTACGAAGGGGAATCTAACCACATCGCTCAGGCATAGAACATCGCCTCGGCGAGCAAGGGCTGGATGTCAGAAAAGCATGCTCCCGTATGTCGCTTTTATTGTTGGAGATACGAGTACGGAATAAGCGACGCCAGCCCTACCGTCGATACGGCAGAATCTAGTGGCAAGCGTTTCGGACGGCGCGATGCGAAGGTGTTTAGATCATCCGGTGGTGCAAGCGCGAGGTCTCTGTGCGGGCGGAGGGTGGCAATTCTCACCAGAAGCCGCTCTGTGGTCAGTGACCAAATGCAGCCTGAGAGAAATACAACGACTTCAACCGTATGACATCGCGGAGACACGGGTGAGACTCGGCGGCCTGAGAAGCACTGAGCACCCTGGAGGGCAAGCGCTGGAGAGTGCCATCAGCCATCGAGGATGGGCCCAGCCGGTTGTACCTAAAGCTCATTCTAGAGCACTACGACAGGCTAAAGACGCCATACTATGGCCGGAATCATAAGATCCGCCGATGATGAGAAAGACGCCTGACGAAGACCTGGCGACGCTGCACAGTTCGATTCGTTCGTGACCTCGAAAACTAAAAACTAGCCCGGGCAAGGAGACTCACAAAATGCCAATAGAAAAATTCGATACCAAGCTCGCTGAACAGATCATCCGGCTGGAATACCTCGTGTCGCAGTTCGATCACAAAGACATGCATTACGAAGCCGCTCTCGAACAAGCCCTGGCTCTGGCGTACATCGCCAGGGCATTGGAGGTGACAAAGGGATTTTCGGCGTGACACCCCATTCACCGTATTTTTGAGAAGCAATACGACAAGATCCGGTCTCGAGCAGGTCTAGGTCCTCGTGTGCAATTGCTAGTTGTAATCAATCATGAAGGACTCAAGAGAAGTCTTCCAATAAGGGGACTCCCTAAATCAGGTCAGGCATCGCGATTTCGACCGCATTTGTAATCGGTGGCGTTCTAAAGAAATCTCGGCACGACGGCGTGTTCGTGCTCAGTTGCAGCGACGCTGATCGTGATGGCCGTGATTGGATGGATGGGCCGCGCACCCGGAACGTCGTGCTGGAAGAGAATTTCCGGGTGAGGGCCCCTTAGGTCACGTGCTGGGCGAGATAGCAAAGGCTTCGCGTACCTGGAGGCCTGATTGATTAGCTCGCAGCTCTGGACTTTTTCTTAGCAGCGAAAGCGGTCGAGGTATCTGCTTTTGGCTTGCTCACTTTAACGGACCGACCGGTACGTGGGGTAGAGTGCCCATGCCCCTTAACCCGTGCAGGC
>DASYBJ010000586.1:0-1936 GCA_036500845.1 Acidobacteriaceae bacterium | reverse complement strand
CATTCGCGTCATGCGCGAGAGATGATCGGTAAACGCTGCGACCAGGGAGGACTCATGCGGACGAGGTGATGTCGGCAATTCCAGGCGCCCGTTCCGCTAATCGGACTACACAGACTGAATCCGCAGGGGCCATCGCATGAGAATGTGTTACGCACAGCGGTTCGTCTTAGCTCAACTTTTTCAGCTCTTGACGAAACAGGTCATTTTGCGGGAATTCCTCGCTCAGTTCTGCCAGGTAACTCCGGGCCTCTTGTTTCTTGTTGTTCCGCAGGGCGGCGATCGCGAGAAGAACCTTGTCAGATAGTGTCCCTTATCGGCGACTATTTTCAGCTCATTTATGCCGATGTGCTTGTCTGTTTGGGCCCCCGTCCGCCGTAACAGCCAGCGCTCGGGGGCCGGTTTTTGGCTGAGCAGGTAATTTTCAAAGCCCGCGGCGAGATACCCGTCATAACAATCGGCGCAGACCTTGAGCAACTCCAGTGACTCGCCTTGTGATTCCTCGATCGCCGTCAGCGCCTGCCGGTATTGTTTTCGGATCAGAGCTTTGTAATAGGCATCGAGAGCCGTTGCCAGGAGTCGGGCAAGCAGCGCGTCGTGGTCTGCGGGATTCTTCTTCAGCCTTGCTTCGTCCAGCTGCCGGGCTTTCGCCAGCTCCGCTTCGAAGTCGGTTGCGACCTTAGGATCGGGTGCAATCTTGCTGCCGCCTAAAAATTTCTTGTTGTCCGCGTAAAAGTCGGATCGCAAAATCTTCAGCCGGTCGAATTCATAAAACAGGCAAGCCGCAGCGTTCGAGACCGGACCCATTGGATCATCCGGATGACTTTGCTGATATCGGGCGAAGATCTGGTGGGCGGCTACGAACTGCAGGTTGTACATGTTCTCCTAACCGGCATCGAGCGCGCTCGCTTGGGGCACTTCGCCGCACGCGGGTTGCCCGTGGATAGCAGCCCATAAAACAGCGGCGGCTAAGACTCGAGACAAAGCCTTCAAACAGTTGCACTGGGTTGGTCGCATCGCTTTTACCTCCTGTCCGCCGTGACGGATCTCTACCGCGCTCTCGACTGCCGTTGCCGCTTCCGCTTGACAGAACATCATGGTTCCATTGTTGGCGGCCGACGGTCATATGTAAAATACTTAATTCGTCGGTCGGCGATATGTTTTTCATATGGAGTTCGTGATAGCTTGTGATATGGAACTCCGCCACCTGCGCTACTTTGTCGCTGTCGCCGAAGAACTGAGCTTCACCCGAGCGGCGCGCAGGCTGCACATCGCACAGCCGCCCCTGAGCCAGCAAGTGCGGGCGCTCGAAGAGGAACTCGGGGCGAGGTTGCTGGAACGGACGCATCACCACGTAGAACTAACCGCAACCGGACGTCAATTCCTCGTCGACGCACGCGCTATCTTGGCAAAAACGGAAGAGGCGGTGCAGAAGGCGCAGCGTACTGCCACGGGCGAGGAAGGCACACTTCATCTAGGGTTCGTCACAAGCGCGATGGACGAGGATACGGTTCCACGGTTGCTCCGCGAGTTTCAGAATCGGTATCCGGCGGTAGCCCTTCGGCTGGAACAACTGAGCAGCGTTGAGCAGGTTCAGGCCCTGCTGGGAAAGGCGATTGATGCAGGTTTTATTCGGCCACCAGTTGATGAGCCACGCCTGGCATTGCATACCATTACTCGCGAGTCCCTCTTGTTGGCGCTGCCGGCAGGTCATCCGCTGGCACAACGCGCACGTGTGCAACTGCGATCCCTGGGTACCGAGCCGTGGGTGATTGTCTCGCGTGACATGGCAGCGGGATTGAATCAGAAGACTGTAGAACTGTGCGAGCGAGCCGGCTTCAAACCCAACGTAGTGATGGAAGTGGGAGAGATCCAGACGATAGTGGGCTTAGTGGCGGCGGGGTTTGGAGTCTCGCTCGTTCCGGCCGTACTCACCAGG
>DASYBJ010000585.1:0-3043 GCA_036500845.1 Acidobacteriaceae bacterium | reverse complement strand
CTACTGCCACGGCTGCGGGCAGGGCGGCGATCTGATTCGCTTCCTCCAGCTCTCACATCACCTGGCCTTCCACGATGGGTTTGCTTATCTCGATCCACCGGCCACTCGAGAAAAAGATGCAATCGCAGTGCTCGAACAGGCGGCCACTTTCTATCAGCACCAACTGGATCAGTATCCGGAGGCGCTCGGCTATCTCTGGCAACGCGGAGTGTACCATCCTGCCTTGATTCGAGAACTGGGCATCGGCTATGCGCCCGGTGGAAATCTGCGTCGTCATCTCACAGCGCAAGGTTATTCCTTCGAACTTTTGCGGACAGCCGGTCTTATCAACGCACAGGGCGCGGATGCTCTTTATCAGCGCATCGTCTTCCCCTTGCGTCAGGGCGAGCACATCGTCAACCTCTACGGCCGCAGCATCGGCTCTGCCTTCGCCCATCGTTTCCTGCCCGGCTGTAAGGGCGGCTTGTATGCATGGGAAAAGGTGCGCCATTATCACGAAGTCATCCTGGTCGAAGGACTATTCGACTATGGCTCGTTACGTCAAGCCGGTTTTCACAACGCGACCTGCTCGTTGGGCACCCATCTGAATAACGCCCAGTTTCGGCAACTGTGTGATGACCAGCGCACCGTCTATCTCACCTTCGATGTCGACGCTAACCAGAGCGGACAGCAGGCGGCAGAGCAACTGGCCCATCGCCTTGGCGTACACGGCATCATGGCCCTTCGCGTCCTGCTGCCACAGGGTTACGATCCCAACTCGTTCTTCGTCAGGGGTGGTGGGAGTGCGGAAGAGTTCCGGTCTCTCCTGGAGGCTGCCCAGCCATGAAGTTCCGCGTGATTCGTCAGTCTGCACCATCCGGTGCGCACAGTCCCATTTACGTGATCGAACAAGAGACAGGCCAAGGCGTGGGCTGGATCAACCGCTACCTGGACCGTGAGTATGTCCGGCGCCTTGCCTACAAAAGCCTCTATAGCTATGCGCACAGTCTGTTGCATTTCGTGCGCTGGTGGGAAGGCGTTCATCATACCGGCGACGTCTCCGAGGCAGACCTTACCGAATCAACCTTGCTCGACTACATCCGCTTCCAGTCCAGCCGGCAACCGCCCCTCTCTACCTCCACCATCAACGATCGCGTGGCTTGTGCCGATCGCGCTATCCGTAACCAGTTCCCCGATGCTCCCTGTCCGGCCACACCCGGCTTTCATCAGGTCTACCTGCATCGCAGGCCGCTGGGCCTCGGCCGGCCCAGATTCGATCTCAGCAGACTGCGCGTGAAGGAACCCAGGCTCACCATCGTCCCTCTCTCGGTCGACGAAGTAGCGCGCTTCTGGTCGAGCTTCCGCTCTGCGCGTGACCTGGCCATCGTGGGCCTGATGCTCATGCACGGCCTGCGCTCAGCCGAAGTCATGGCCCTGAACCGCGATGACGTGCTGTTATCCGAAGGTCAACTCCGCGTGCGCGGTAAGGGTAGCAAGATGCGCTTCCTGCCACTGGCTCCGGAGACCACGCAACTGCTCGATCACTACCTACGCCTGGAGCGGCCCGATCCCTGCTCGGCGGCGCTGTTCGTCGTGTTGAAAGGACCCGCGCGTGGTCAGCGCATGACACCGGCGGGATTACGCTCCCTGTTTCGCCATCATCGTCGCACCACCGGCGTAAAGATCGCCAACCCGCACCGCTTCCGCCATACCTTCGCCTCGGATATGGTGCGTGCTGGGATCAGCCTGCCCGCTCTCATGCAGTTGATGGGCCACGCCGATATCGAGACCACCCTGCACTATGTGCAGGTCTCGCCGCAGGATGTCTATCTCCAGTACGCCCGCGCCGCTGCGCAGTGCATCCATCCCCAGCCGAGGATCGCCCCGTGAAGCGTTGGCGCCGTCCTCCGCTCCAACATCCGCTGGCTCCGGCCTTCGCCCGCGCTGTTGAGTCCCTCTCCACCGCCCTCAGTCCTGCCACCGAACGCAACTACAACATCGCGGTGCGCAGTTTCCTTGTCTATCTCGGTGCCGAATACCCCAGGGTTACCAGCCTCGAACAACTGCACCGCGATCCGCACATCCTTGGATGGATGTCGCGCATGCGCGCACAGATTCCGCCACTGGCTGCGGCAACCTGCATCGGACGCCTCATTGCTGTGCGCGCCATCTGCAATGAGTTGGCCTGGACGCACAAGCTTGCTGAACTCGCTCACCTGATACGGCGCGAGGATATTCCGCGTACGCCGCAGAGCCTGCCGCGTCCCCTTACCGCAGAGCAGGATCAGCTTCTGCAGCAGGAGTTGATGCGTCGCAACGATCTTGCCGGAAATATCTTCCTGTTGCTGCGCCATACCGGCATGCGCATCGGCGAGTGTGTTGACCTCTCTTATGACTGCCTGCACTTCTTAAGTCCGAACCAGTGGGCGATCCACGTACCGCTGGGCAAACTCAAAACGGAACGCATGGTTCCGGTTGATGCCTTCGTCCGTGATCTCGTTCATCGACTGCGCTTTTTTCGCTCTCTGGATCCGCTGCCTGACAACGGACGGCTCCTGGCCTGGCATGGATCGAGAGTCTCTCTTCTCGTGCGTCTCCGCGATTACCTGCATCTGGTCTGTCAGTCTGCCGGCCTGCCCACCAGTATCGTCCCGCATCAGTTGCGCCACACCTACGGAACGGAAATGCTTCGTGCCGGCGTGGGCTTCGCCACGGTCATGAAACTGCTCGGCCACACCGATCCGGGCATGACCATGCGCTATGTGGATGTGACCTTGACCGATCTTCAGCGGGAGTTCCAACTGGCTCGCTCGCAACCTCGACATCTGGCTCCGCGGCCCAAAACCTCAACCGCTCATCTGCCCACAAATCACAACGGGCTCATCGACTCCTTGCTCGTCGCTCAGAATCTCATGCTGATGCTTCGCCGCTCGCTCCAAAACGGCCCCGCCCGTTCTCGACTCAATCGGCTCGCAAACCGACTCACCAAGATCCTCACCGAAATACGCAAACTCCAAATCAACTGAATGAAAATGAGCAGCGATTGGCCGGTTAACAGGGCAAT
>DASYBJ010000584.1:0-3076 GCA_036500845.1 Acidobacteriaceae bacterium | reverse complement strand
GATGAAATTAGCGAAGCTGTGAGCGCCGCACAATTTACGCTGACGAAAGCACGCTGAGCACGGCGGGACCGCTTGTGAATGGCTCGGGCGATCAATTCCTTTCCGGTTCCTGTTTCACCCGTGATGAGGACCGTAGAATCCATCGGCGCGACTTTTGCGGCTCGGGCCAGGACCGTGCTCAAAGCAGTTGACGCTCCCACAATCTCCTCAAACATGGAAACGCGATCCACTTCCTCGCGTAGTGCAACGTTCTCGTTCTGGAGGCGCTGCTCAGCTACCTTGCGATCCTCGATGTCTGTTCCCGTCGCATACCAGCGCACGAGGCGTCCCTGTTCGTCGCGGAAGGGGTTATAACGAACGAGGTGCCAACGATACTTGCCGTCTGTTCCGAGAACCCGCTGTTCGGTCTCAAACGGAACACCATTTAAGAACCCGTTTTGCCGTACTTCTCTGAGCCTCTCAAGGTCCTCGGGATGAATGAAGCGATCGCGGAAACTTTCCTCCCCTATCTCCTCAATCGACAAACCGGTGTACTCGAGCGCTACTCGATTTACATAGATCCCTCGGCCATCGGGACTGTAGACGACGATCGCTTGTGGTATGGAGTCGGTAATGCGGCGAAGTTCGTGTGCATCTTGCCGGCTCTTCTCCTCCGCCTGTTTTGCTGCGGTTACGTCCGTCACGGCACCTACAAATTCAAGATCCCCAGATGAGGTTGTCAACGCACGGGCGGAAACGCGGAGGTGCTTGACTGAACCGTCCGGCATCAGCAGACGGTGTTCAAAATCGCATAAGCGCGAGGGGCGTCCACAACTTTCCATGACTTCATCAAAATCGGCTCTTGCCTCAGACGCCCGGTCGAGAGTCTGCTGCACGAGTTCTCTGTCGTCGGGATGAGTTCGTCGCAGTACCATCTCCAACGTAGGCTTTACCGTTCGATCGTGTTCAAAGATATTGTAGGTTTCCGCCGACCAGTAGATTTCTCCGTTGGCAACACTCCAGCCGAAGCTGCCGGTGTGGCTTAAGCGCTGCGCTTCAGCCAGGAAAGCTTCGCTGCGTTGCAGATCTGAAAAGAGGCTGGCGTTCTCCAGCGATATCCCGGCTTGCGAAGCCAGTAACTCCAACAATGTGACCCGGTCAGACGGGAAGGCAAACGGCGGCAAATTATTCTCCAGATAGAGCTCATCGAGTTCGCCGACAAGTTTTGTTTGTTTGGCGACGGACATGGAATAGATCCGATCATTGACTTGGTTGAGATCGCGGACAGAGAAGAAATAGCATCCACTTACGCCTGAGTTGGAGTGTGGAAGAAACTCCACCATGCGGACAACCCCAAACGGAGTTCCAGCCCGCCCGTTCCGCGGAGTTCTGATACCTCTTTGGAGGGGGTAGGGGACAACTCCCGCGAACCGGGGGCAATGTGCTCTAGCCAATGCCGGATGAAGCTCCGGTGACGAGAACAACGTATTTGTGGCTGGTCATAACGTCCTTCGTGGCGATTTGCCATTCAGGCTATTATCCTAATCTGTGGGGAAACCCTACAGGCAATAGGCTGGCGGAGGTAGATTGATGCTCATTGGTGAACTCACTACTTTGTCAGGTCTCTCGAAAGATGGTATTCGACATTACGAGGAACTGGGGCTGATCAGTTCTACCTCCAGACGAGCCGGAAGCCGGGAGTATCGAGATTATGACGTCAAGACCTTAGAAATGATCCTCAAGGTTCGCAACGCGCAGCGCCTGGGCTTCGCTCTCAAGGATATTGGCCCCCTGATCAAAGACTACGAAGCAAAACGCTTTTCCAACGAAGAAGTGATCAACATCTTATCTGAGCGTCTCCAGGATGTCAGAGATAAGATCAGAGAATTACGCCAGACCGAAACTTATATAGAGGAGAAGATCGGGCTTTACCAAAGGACACGCGACATTGATACTTTGGTGCGCGTCCCTTCAAAGCGCAAAAAGCATTCTTTGCTGGGCCGCCATACATAATGGTTCAGCCCTTTCGGGATTGTTGATCTCAAGGCCTTCGCAGTGTTTCGCTCAAAATGACAGCCATGAATGTCTGCTCAAAGACAGCAATACGGGGCTGCCTTCCTTATGCATCCCATGAGCCATGTTGATCTGTACCAGCGCTCCGTTCGCCCGTCAGGAGACGTATGCCATATCGCTGTCTTGGCTTTTGTCCTGTCATCGAGCGATTTCTGCCGCACGAACCATCTCGACCAGCACTTTGCGAGTATCCTGCGGGGTCTCGACTTCACGAAGAAAGTTGATGCGGACGCCCTTCATTCCCTCGGAGGTCTTCAACCTCAGGAAGAATCCGAGGCGATCGACGGCCGTCATAGCGGCTTCTGTCGCTTCATGTTCCAGCCCCGTACCAGGTTCCTCATCGATGAACTGGAAGAAACATTCCGGCGATGGTATCGACGCTTCCTCACCGAACGAGCAGCTACGACTAGAAGTGGTGCGTCCCAACCAGGCTCACAAACCTAACGCCTCCACCCATCCGCAACCAAGCCCAGACGCTTTTCGAGATGAGCCGAATGCTGACCAAATTCAACATAAACGTCAAGAGAATTGACGGTATTATCGATTTTCGCTGAATTTGACGAAATTCACACCGCCCTCTCGCCTTCCCTCTCCTTTATTTTGAACCACTTCAAGATGGCGTTCTACGTGCATTCCTAAGAGTGCAAGTGTTAGGCGAAGCAGGAGCGAAGTTGTCTGCAGAGACAGAAACGTATCGGTATCGAAGCGGATCGAATGTTGCTGAGCTATGCGTAGCCACTTTCTGAAGGAGCTAAGATGACTCTCCCAAAATTGCAGAAATCGATTCTTTCCCTGAAGAGCTGCTTGTTTACGCCCGCACCAAAATCGGACAGATTTGCCCGTGCGGTTGAACCGTGAATCAAGGAACCGAGAAGCCTTCGTTTGCCGTTCATACGCAAATAACGAGCTGCCAAGATAGTCGACGTGCCGTCACGTTCACGACTCCTCGCCGAATATCTTCGTAGATTTCAGGAGCAAATTCATCCATGTCAATTACTTCAGACCTCGCCTCCTTCGCTGCACA
>DASYBJ010000583.1:0-8994 GCA_036500845.1 Acidobacteriaceae bacterium | reverse complement strand
GGGAACGTTGACGGAGTATCACGGCGACGATCCCGAGTGCAAACCCCACGTGTTTACCAAGGGCATGACGTTTGTCGATCCCGGTGGTGACCACGTGCACATCATCAGGAACGAAGACACCGTTCCGGCAAGCAACATCGCTGTGCAGATCATTCCGGCAGGTGCGACACGCCGGATTGACGTTGCAGATCCGGGGAACTGCCACTTCTGACGAGGAGGAACCGGACGAACAGGAGTTCCCGCCTCAATCCCGGTGTGTTTCGCACGGCATCGCGTGATCTGTTTTTCCGCTCGCGTGGGCTGGGGACGAAATCTGGGGGGCCGCCCTTGGCCGCGCGTCATTCATCCCGGCCTGGACGGCTCATCAGATCCCGGATCGCGTCTTGGGCGGATTTTCCGTGATTGAGAATCTCGAACATCTGCTCCGTGATCGGCATCTCTACACCGTGGAGCTTCGCCAGCCCGAGCGCGGCAGAGGTTGTGCGCACACCTTCAGCAATCTTTCCGCCCAGGCCGGCGAGAATCTCGTTGAGTTCCCGTCCCCGGCCGAGCTCTACGCCAACCGTACGGTTTCGCGACAAAGGGCCCGTACATGTAAGAACCAGATCGCCGAGGCCGGACAGCCCGGCCAAGGTTTCTCTTCGGCCGCCGCAAGCGATGGCAAGGCGGGTTATCTCCGCGATGCCTCGCGTCACAATCGCAGCCATGCTGTTGTGTCCCAGCTCGAGCCCGGAGGCAATCCCGGCAGCGATTGCAATCACGTTCTTGAGAGCGCCGGCTAACTCGACTCCGATAACGTCGTCGTTGGTGTACAGCCTGAGAAAGGGTGAGCTGAACTCTTCCTGGATGCGTGCGGCGACGTGTGCACTTGAGAAGGCGACTGTGATGGCGGTAGGAAGGCCTGCGGCAACTTCCTGCGCGAAGGAGGGGCCACTGAGCACCCCTACGGCGAAGCCTTTTGGATCAGAGTATGGACGAGCATTGCCCACGTCTCGGCTCAAGTTTCGGTCCACCTCTTGGCTGATGACCTCTGTCATGCGCAAGAAGCTATGGTCTTCAATGCCCTTGGTTGCGCTCAGCAGAATCTGCGTGGAGGCAAGATGCGGCGCCAGGATTCGATATGTCTCCCGGACATGCTGCGAGGGAATTGCGTTGACCACGATCTCGGCGTTTTCGACAGAGGAGGCGAGATCGGCGGTGGCAGATACTTGTTCCGGAATGCTGTAGCCGGGAAGGTACTGCAGGTTCTGCCTGTGTTTCTCAATGGCTTCTGCAACAGCAGTAGTATGCGACCAGAGGACGATCGAGTGGCGGCTGTTGCGGGCGAACGAAATCGCTAAGGCGGTTCCCCAGGAACCGCTGCCAATAATGGTGATGCGGCTCATGCTTTCGAAGGCCTCGGCTTGCCAAACCGATATTCAGCGCCGTGCATCAGGCGAACGATATTGTCTTTGTGTTTGGCGACGACGAGAGCGGAGCAACAGAAAACGACAATTCGAAAGAGCGCGCTGTGCGACGCCGGTGCAAGAAAAAGCGTCAAGAAGGGAAGTGCGATCGCTGCAAGGATGGAGGCCAAGGAAACGTAACGTGTAAGCAGAAGGATTAGGGCGAAGAATCCGAATGCGGCGAGCGCGGCCCAAACGCTCAGCGCGAGGAAAACTCCAAGCGCGGTCGCCACTCCCTTGCCGCCTTTGAAGCGTAGCCATACCGGAAAGATATGCCCGACGATTGCGGCGAAGCCGGCGAGAATTGCGGCGTCTTGCACAGAGCGATTGCCCGAAATCCCGGCGATGTACTCTGCCACAGCCACCGCGGCATACCCTTTGCCTGCATCGAGGAGAAACGTGAGCGCGCCCAGCCCCTTGGCACCGGAACGCATGACATTTGTCGCACCGATGTTGCCGCTGCCCTGTTCGCGGATATCCTGCTTGCGTACCCATCGCACCAGCAGATAGCCAAATGGAATCGAGCCTAGGAGGTAAGCAACGGCAGCGACAGTAGGGTAGAAGTACATAGCAAGCCGGTTTTGAGTTTAAAGCAATCGGTCCCGCTACGGGGCGGCAAAGATCCATGATGTGGTGCAGCTCTTGAATGGAATCTCTGCGCCATGGCGTCTTCGCGAGCATCCACGCCCAAAGGAAACAATGGATGAACGGTTCCTCAGGGAACTGTCCTCAAAATGGCCGCTTTCGTCAATCCATTTTCGTCGATCCGTTCTCGGCGACCATGGGGCCGTCCATCCCAGGTAGGGCGCTCACTGCGCAGTCCACCCTCCGTCGATCGGAAGGGCAGCGCCGTTGATATCGGACGCGGCCTCGCCGCAGAGGAAGACGGCGAGCTTCGCCACATGCTCGGTCTTGGTGAAGCGGAGAGACGGCTGCTTTTCCTTGAGAAACTCGTGCGCGGCAGTCTCGAAATCAAGCCCACTCTTGGCTACCCTGTCCTCGATCTGAGCCCCGACCATCGATGTCAAAACGTATCCCGGGCAAATTGCATTGCAAGTGATTTCGCTGCTTGCTACTTCGAGCGCTGTAACCTTTGTCAATCCGATTAGGCCGTGCTTCGCCGCAACATAAGCGGACTTGTGAATCGAGCCAACCAGCCCTTGCACAGACGAGATGTTGATGATCCTTCCCCAGCCTCGCTGCCGCATCCCGGGCAGCGCCGCTTGTGTGGTGTGGAACGCTGCGGAGAGATTGACAGCCAGGATTGAGTCCCAGCGTTCAGCAGGAAAACTTTCAATTGGCGAGACGTACTGGATCCCCGCGTTGTTCACCAGAATGTCCACGGCGCCAAAATGTTTGCTCGCGGATTGGATAATCGCGGCACAGTCCTGTGGACGTGAGACATCGGCCGGGTGATACAGCGCGCCCGTTCCGCTGAGCCCTTCGATCTGCCGCTTCAAGGTATCGATGGCATGAGCATCGCCAAATCCATTCAAAACGACATGGCAGCCGGCTTCAGCGAAAGCCTCCGCCATGGCGAGTCCGAGACCGCTCGTCGACCCGGTGATCACAGCGGTTCTTCCGGATAACATACGGTTGTCTTCTCCGCGTTTTCCCATCAGTCTCCGGAAGATCGCGCTTGGTTCGGCTGGATTACATGAGACGGCGGCGGACTAAATCCAACGCTTGCTGGCTGGCCCAGGAGCGAATTGTCTCTCGCTCTCCTCCAAAGCGCTTTTCAACTACGTCTGTTTGCTTGCCGTCGGAGACCGCAACGTAGACCAAGCCCACCGGTTTCTCTTCCGTACCGCCGCTTGGTCCAGCGATTCCGGTTACCCCCACGCCGAAGGTGGCGGAGGCCTTTCGACGGATCCCTTCAGCGAGCGCAGAGGCAACCTCACGGCTGACGGCGCCGTGCTCCGCGAGGATGGATTCAGGCACTCCGGCGAAGGCTGTTTTCAAAGCGTTGCTGTAGACCACCGCTCCGCCCAAGAACGATCGCGAGCTGCCGCTTACACTCGTGAGCCGCTCCGATACCATGCCGCCGGTGCAACTCTCGGCGACTGCGAGCGTGGCCCCGCGCATACCAAGGTAGAACAGGACGATCTGCTCCAGAGACTCGCCTTGCGAGGAGTAGATGTGCGCATCGAGCTCCTCCTCAATTTTGCCCGCGAGCTCATCGACGCGCTGTTGTGCTACTTCAAGGCTCGTCTTGGAGCAGATGAGATTGAGCGTGATGTCGCCGGTGTGGGCGAGGATGGTGGTCTCGACATCGTGGTACTTGGTGTAGATCGGAGCGATTCGAGAATCGGCCTGGGACTCGCCGATCATTGCGGCTTTCAAAGATCGCTTGGCAATGAAGCGTTTGGGCGCGACCTCGCGCAGCCGTTCCATGCATTGAAGGTCGAACATCGCTTTCGCTTCGCGCGGCGGCCCCGGGAGCAACACGACGATTTTGCGGTGCTCTCCATAGACGGTGTCCAGCCATTGTCCGGGAGCTGTTCCGCGATCGTTCTCGAGGACAACTGAGCCGTCCAATACGTCCGCCTGGCGGGCATTGTTTTCTGTCATCTGCGCACGGCGTGCGGCAAAGCGCGCGTAGAGGGCCCCGACGATTTCCGGGTTACGCTTCAAGCGAATGCCAAGCGCTTCGGCCACGGCTTGCCGGGTCAGATCGTCTTCGGTGGGTCCAAGGCCTCCCATCGTGATTACCACGTCACAGCGGCCCAAGGCCGTCCGGATGGCGTTCACGAGGTGTGATTTTCTGTCGCCGACGATCGTCTTGAAGAGAATGTTGATACCGAGTTCGTTCAGCCGCTCTGTTAAATAAAGTGAGTTGGTATCTTGCCGGTAGGGAGTAAGGAGTTCCGAACCGACGGCAATAATTTCGCAGTTCATCCGAGTGCCGCCGCCTGTTGAGTTTCAGTGAAGTGATACAAACTGGAGCCTGAGAGATTGCGAAGGACGGCGCTTCGCGGCATTGCCCGGAGTAGCTATCCCTATTCGCGAATAAGGGTCTCATCAACCGACCGAGAGCCAGAGCGGGAGACCGCCGCCTCGCCTACGGAGGGGAACAACTCTACCTAAAAGAGCCGCACGCCTTCAATCTTCAACGCGAAGTCATAGACCGCGCTGTTTGTTGCAATCACCGTGTTCCCGCCGGGGATGAAGGCCAGACCTACGATACCGGAACCTGCGACAAGGAGCGATGCCTCCCCGGAGGGGGTGATCGAAACAATCCCGCGCTTACCACGCAGCGAGGCGGAGACGTACAAGTTTCCTGCGACATCGACACCCAAGCCTTGCGGTCGCCCTAATCCGCGATAATAGACGCGCACCACTCCATCTTTGTCGATGGCGTACACCGAGTCATAGCTGGAGGTCGTGGGAGCCGTGACAAAAAGCGTTCCATCGAGACCAAAGGCCAGATGATACGCGGCAACACTCGGCTCCAACGTAGCGAAGACGAAGATCTGTCTATCCTGGGCGATCTTGAAGATCGTTCCACTGCGATCGCCGACATAAAGATTGCCGGCAGCGTCGAAGGCGATGCCGGTGGCGACGCCCATACCTTCGGCGTACACCGATGTAGCGCCTTCCGGTGAAACGCGATGGACCGTGCCGTCATATCGCGAGGAAACGTACAGGTATCCGTTGTGGTCCAAAGCAAGGCCGGTCGCATTCATGATGTCTGTGACGAAGGGTTGAACATCGCCGTTGGAATCGATGCGAAATACGGAAACAGGAGATTTTTGGCCGCGGGGACCGGAGAAAGTTGCGAAGATGTTTCCTTGTGCGTCGACCGCGGGGTTGCCGACCGGGTGCAGATTCTCCGCCAGTAACCGTCCGATTTTGAGCTGGATCGAGTTACTTTGTTGCCCGTTCTGACGGACTTCAAATCTGCCCGACTGCACGTCTTCAGGGATGCGGACTACCATCCGGTTCGCACGGCTCAGAAGGACCGGAGCGACGACACCGTCGAGGACTGCGACAGGCAGACGAGAACGGATTGCGCCGAGCTGCGAACCACGAATCTCGACCTCTCCTCCGGGAAGGGCTGCATCCGGAAGTGCGGTTTCGATTTTTGGTGAATTCGGGATTGAGGGTTCCTTGGAGAATCGCATTGCTCAATTACCTGCTTACCGGTTGCCGGTTCGCGTCACCAGAGGGTCCGGAGACGCAGGGACGCTACTCAGGGACGCTACTTCAGTAGAACAGACACTAGAACACCTTGTTGCCTTGCCTGCGTGTTTTTCGAGGTGATCGCTACCGTCCTATCCAACCCTGGAGGATCTGGGCTAACAGCAAAGCATACACGCCAGCGGCAACATCATCGAACATGATCCCCCATCCGCCTGGGAGAGACTCCAAACGGCGTGCAGGCCATGGCTTGAGGATGTCAAAAATACGAAAGAAAAGAAATCCCGCGAGCAGGTGAGTCAAACTGAAGCGGCAGTGAATTAACGCGATCCACTGCCCGGCGACCTCGTCGATGACCACATAGCCCGGATCAGTCCGTCCGCTCTCCCGCTCGACACGACCACTGGCCAAGACTCCTACGCCAGTCGCAACAGTGGCGGCAAGCAGCGTAAGCCAACTCATCCGCTTGACGGAGAGGTGAAGACCCGCGCTGGCTGCAAACCAAATCAAGGCTGCGGCAGCGGACGCCCAAGTTCCGGGGCCGGGTTTCATGAACCCGGTTCCGAAAAAGGTCGCTAGGGTCCAAGCCCAAAGCGTCCTCTTTTCGGTGGGGTTCTCCGAGGGGCGGGGGCCGGCAGTCGGACTATTCATTTGTGTTTGGCCCTTACTTTCGGCCATTAGGTCCGGCGCCTGATCGCCATTTCAAAAGCCATCGCCTGTGGCCTATTCATCGGAGCCAGGCTTTTTTAGATCCCCCAAGCCCTCGAGTACCTCGGGATCGAGGATGGGCGAAGAGATCCGGTACGCGCCGCTTGCCCATTTCCCGAGGTCGATCGTCCGGCAGCGATCGCTGCAGAAGGGGAACTCAGGATCGCTGGCGGTGACGATCTCCCGGCATATGGGGCAACGAAGTGTCTTTGGTTTGCTGGATTTACGTTCTGCTCGACTCATGACTGCATCTCCCGGGCCTATTCCCCGATGATGCCGGCAACCAAGTCGTACTCATGCGACTCCGTTATCTCGCAACGGTAAAAGCGGCCGGGGATCAATTGGTCAAAAGGCCCGAAATCATTGATATAGACTTTGCCGTCGATCTCGGGAGCCTGGTGTTCGGTTCGGCCCTCCCACAGCAAAGGTGTTTCATCGGACTCGCCTTGCGCAAGCAGGTCGAAGGTTTGGCCAACCAGGCGAGCCTTGGAGGCTTTGCTGATAGATTTCTGCAGTCGCATCAGCGACCGCTGACGAGACTCGATGGTTTTCGCCGGAACCTTCTCGCCTAAATGGTGGGCTCCGGAGCCTTCCTCGTCTGAGTAGCCAAATACGCCTAGCCAGTCGAATTTGGCCTCACGAACAAAGTCTGTCAGGACCGTGAAGTCTGCAGCGGTTTCGCCCGGGAAACCCGTGATGAATGAAGTCCGAAGAACGATGTTCGGCATAGAGGCGCGAATCTTCTCAATCGTCTTGAGAAAAATATCGGCGTTGCCGCCTCGTTTCATCGCCTTGAGCACGGAACCGGAGGCATGCTGGAGCGGCACGTCTAGGTATTTGCAGATGTTGGAATGCCCGGCCATCGTATCGAGCAGACGTCCGGTGATCCGGTTGGGATAGGCGTAGAGAAAGCGCAACCACTTCAAGTTTTCAATTCTCGCCAACCGGTCGAGCAGTTGAGCCAAGCCGTCGCGCAATCCCAGGTCTTCGCCATAACAGGTGGTGTCTTGCCCGATAAGCGTGATTTCGCGGACGCCGTTGGCGACCAGCTGCTCGGCCTCCGCCACGACCGACTCAAAGCGCCTGGAGCGGAACTTGCCACGCAAATTGGGGATTATGCAAAAGCTGCAAGGGTGATCACATCCCTCGGCGATCTTGATATAGGCCGAGGCCTTGCCTGTCGATAGCAGCCGCGGCGTGGTGTGATCGTATAAGGATTGGGGTAGCGCGGCATGAGCTCCCTGCCATATTTCGCGGGCGAACCGCCCCTGCGCTTCGCGCAAATCCCCTTCGGGCCGAGAGAGCGGTACCACTGCGGAGGACGCAGGACTCGGGGCTGGAGGGCTGGAGGAGAGGATATTGAATAAAGGAAGCTCTGCGTCAGACGGAGACGCCGCCGTGTCCAGACCTGCCGCGGACAGGATCTTTTCCAACTCACCGGTGCCGACCACCGCGTCGACGTCGGGGATATTCTTCCGAATCTCGTCGCGATAGCGTTCGACGAGACATCCGGCGACGATCAGTTTTTGCGCGTTGCCGGAGGCCTTGAGTTCGGCCATTTCAAGAATGGTGTCGACGGACTCCTGCTTTGCCCGATCGATAAACGAACAGGTGTTGACTACGAGGATATCGGCCAGTTCTGGGCTGTTGGTGATTTCCGCACCTGCCCGGTCGAGTAGCCCCATCATGACTTCGCTATCTACAAGATTCTTGGGACATCCCAAGCTGACGAAACCGATCCGCGGCCGCGCTGCCATTCTAGCGGGAGAACTTTCGGTCGAAGCTTCAGCGGCTTCACACAGTGTTATTCCAGGATTCACCTAAGTATTTTACAGTGTGTTCCTACCGGAAGCGTCTCTTGCGGCTGCCGGGGCCTGCGAAGCTGGTCGAACGAGGCCACAGATTGGAACTTTGGGGTCCAGAAAATTCCGTCGCGAAGACTCCGTCGCGGTCTTCCGTAGTCTTGAAGGCGCGTCCAGGGTGGGGGCTACTGCGGCGTGATGATTCCACCGACGCGGTGTCTCGCAGGAAGAGCGATTCCCCTATGGTCCTTTTCCTGGACTGGGCTCCCGGGCGTGGTTCCGAATCCTGCTTTCGACGTGTCCCCACCCGTACCCTGGGAATCTCCGGCTCCCGTGCGTTCTCGCGAGGCTGCAGGCTTCTCGGGAATGATGGCGTGGCAATTGGGGCATTCCAAGGGCATATATAGCTAATGATAGCCGTTCGCTGCGGCAACGGGGCAGGTTGGTAGACTGAGGGAATGAGCATCCGGATGATCGCAATCGATATCGACGGTACACTGATGCGGTCTACCGGTGTGCAAATCAGCCAGCGGAACCGAGAGGCACTCCTGGCGGCTGAGGCTGCCAGCATCGAGATTGTGATTGCGACCGGGCGCCGGCAGGCGTATGCGATGCCGCTCATCACGCAGCTCGGCCTCAGCGCAAAATCGGTGATGATTTCGTCCAATGGAGCCGTTGTGAGGGGCTTCGACGGAACCCTGATTCAACGCCGTTTTCTGCCGGCGAGCACGGCCCGGACACTGTGCGGGGAACTCCGCGGTTTCGGCACTCTGGTTTTTACTTTCGATCGTGAGGGCCCTGGGGCGCTGGTGATCGAGGATGTCGAGCGACTGCATGCCAGAATGGAGCGCTGGGTCGAGGCGAACCGGCCCTATTTGCGCGAGCTTCACCCCATTGAG
>DASYBJ010000582.1:0-4103 GCA_036500845.1 Acidobacteriaceae bacterium | reverse complement strand
AAGTGAGCCCCGCATGCGTCATTGCGTGTCCGAATAACAATAGGAGTCCGATGAAGCGTCGCCCCCTTCCAGCCGCAGCTGGTGGGCACGCAACTCGTCGAACTCGACAAAGAATTTTTCATCGAGTTTCATTCCGCCCTTGGCATTCGTATCGATCTTCACCATCCAACTCTTTACACCATCAGGATAGAACTGATCGTCCCAAGGGGAGTAGAGCGAGTTGGTAAAGTACACGCGCTTGCCGTCGCGGCTGATTTCGACCATCTGAGGACCGCCGTTGAGAGCCTCCCTGGGCTTCTTCGGATGGGCTGCCCGGCGCACGATGCCACCAAGGTGGATTGAGCCGGTTTTTTTCGGACTGGCGGGATCGGAGACGTCGTATTGGATGAACTCACCTGTCCCCCAGCACGAAACATAGAGGAAGCGATCGTCGAGTGAAAGGTTGATGTCGGTTACCAACGGCGGGACTGCCTTGAATCCCTGCAGCAGGGGTGGCAGGTTTTCCGGATCGGCCGGCTCGGCGGGAATTTCAATCACCTTGCGCACTGCCCACTTGCTCTTCTTGTCACCATTTTCGCGGTACCACATCCAGATAGAGGATGACAGATCTTTCAGGGAGACGACGACACCCACGAATCCAAAGGTCTTGTTGGGATCGTGAGCAGGACGAAGCTCCAGCGCCATCTGCTGCTCCGCTCCCAGATCAAGTTCTTGCAGGTGGCGGCGCTTATCCAGGTCCCAGATGTGCAGTTTGCGTCCGTACTTTCCCGCAAGCAGCAACTCCGGATTGAGGCCGTCCTTCACCATATTCGGCGTGCCCCATTCGGAGGTGATCATGGTGTCGTGTCCGAGGTGCCACCAGAAGTCGTAAGCCAGATTCTGAGGGCCGCGCTCCTTCTCCCACGGGCCCTTCACCTCAAACGTATTCGCATCCATGAGGAACAGACCGCCCGGACCATCGCCACTGGCCGAACCGAGCGCGCTGCCGTAAATGCCGTCGGGGCCACAATGAATGGTGTGTGGCGATGTGTAGCCGGTCTTCTTAATGAACTCTTCGGGCTCGATCACTTTCACGATCTCGAGGTGGTTGTGACCCGCTTTGGTATCCAGAATGTGAATCCGGGACGATCCGATGCCCGGAACGATCAGGTACCGACGCTCCATATGCGGGTGCGGGTTCTGCGGGCAGAGGCACGCGCTACACGCGTTCCAGCCGAAGTGATGCAACTCGTTATCGTTGCGGGGAAAATCGGCTTGGCCGACGACCTGACCATAAGAGGTCGAATGCGGATCGACATCGATAACGCCCATGGCGTCGTGTTTCCCATTCTTGCCGACGTTCAGCAAAGAGACGTATGCGATGTATTCCGGCGCGGCCTTCATCGCCATGCCCGGTGAGGGATAAAAGGTTGGATCGGGCACCAAGGACATATCCATATCCTCCTTTAGCCAGAGTTACGGCGAAGCATTTGCCTCGGCCATGTTTTCACACAGTGTGACGCAGTTACAAGACCGACAGCAACGGCGCCACGGCAGGGATCCACAGAGCTGTGGGAAACGCCGGGATGACAACGCCTGCCAAGATGGCCGATCCTGTCGAATCAGTCGACGGTATAGGACCTGCAGAGAGTGGCAATCAAGAATCTCGGCGTTGCTTAGCTTGCAGCTCGCTCGCGCGCCTCGAAAGCGTACCTGTAGTCTCGGGCGAACTGAGCAAAGCTGATTGGTTTGCGGCCGAGAATCTGTTCCACATCTCGAGTCACAGTTTCAGCCTTGCCCTCGCGATAGAACCGATGGAGATCGAGCAGAGCGTCCGCGTTCCACTCCGGAACGCCCGCCGATAGCAGAGCTTCCTTCAATTGCACCGGCGGCAGGTTGATATACCGAACCTCACGGCCAAGCTTGTCGGAAAGGATCTGAGCGATCTCACTGTTCATGAGGGCCGCAAGACCAGTCAAGGTGTACGCCTTGCCCACATGGCCATCTTCAGTGAGGGCCTTGACCGCGACTGCCGCCACATCCCGAAGATCGATTTGGCTGACTCGGCCGGCTCCTTCGCTTCCATAAAACGCATTCTGCGTGTTAATGGTCGCGCCACTGTAGTTAATGGCGTTCTGCATGAATCCGTTCGCGCGCAGAAATGTATAGGGCACGCCGGAAGACTCAATGTAAGCTTCGGAATCGGCATGCTGCCGCGGAAATATTGCTTCGCGGCCGCCCATCGCGGAGAGCTTGACCACATGCCGAACATCCGACTGAGAAATGACGTCCATCGCCTTGCGCTCGAGCGCGGGAAGCTCCGAGGTTGGCGGTCCTACGAGGAAAACTCGATCCACGCCCTTAAGGGCTGATCGCAGAGTCTCCGGCTGGTTGTAATCTACGCTGACGATTTCGACTTCTGAAGGCGCCGCTGCCGCCTTGCTTACAGACTGGAAGGCGGCGCGCACCTGAGCCTTCATTTGGGCGATTTGCTTGAGAACTTCTTTACCAACGTGGCCGCTAGCGCCAGTGATCAGAATCATGAGAACCTCCGTACTTTACAGGTTTCGTCTTCGTGCCTCGCGAGGAGGGCTATCTGCGGACTTAGGTTACACGTGCGCTTCACGCTCTAACCGGAGCCGCGTCGTAAGCGTGGGTGGTGGCCCACGATGTCCCCTCGGCGGGCGGCGTTACTGTGGCCCACCGCTCGGCAATTTTGTCTCCCTCGAAACGCCAGAGCACGAAGCCATGAAACTGCATTTTTTTGCCGGATGAGCTGTCGGTCCAGCGCCAAATGTTGCGGCACATCACTTTGTCGTCCTCGGCAATGATGTCTTCAATCGTCAAATGCAGATCCGGCATTGCCTTATACATACGGAGCATCATCTCCTCGTCCCCCTCGACACCGGTAGGCTTTCCGCCCGGGCCATCATGGTCGTAGAAGTCTGGCGTCATGTTCGTGCGGATTACGCCGGCGTTGCGCTTATTGACGAAATCCTCGAAGTGGTCTTTCACAAGTTGTTTCATTTGCTCTAACGACAGCTTGGTTGCCACGTTTCTGCTCCTGAAGTTAGGATGGGGCCCGCGTCCCGCGCCCTCGCTGGAGGAGTGAGCCTGCGGAGGCTTGGAATGGGGTATAGCGGCTAGTCGAGCGAGCACGAGCTTGCGGATGAGGGTGGCGGGCAACGGCTTGTCGAAGGGGAGATGAAGGCTGCTCTTGGTGTGAGTGTATGGCTTTAGCTCTTCGGAGAAGCTGTTGAACAGTGAGCCGCTGAAGGGAAGGATGGCGAAATGGTTTTTGAAGGCGGCATAGCCAAAAAAGGGCTTGGACAGTGCAAAGGCAGGAATGCCGTAGGAGATGACCTCGGCGGCCTCGGTGGGGACGGCGGAGCGAATGATCTCGCGAATCTGGCGAAGAGTGCTTTGAGTGGGCTCGGAGATGGCGGCAATGTAGGCTTCAACGGCGTCGTTCGAGGGCTTGCGGGATGCGGTACGGTTGGCTGATAGTTCCTTTTTCATGCGCATCATGGTACGACAAAACGCAGGTCCTGATGTCGTCCCGAACCGGGCTACCTCAGTAGCTCCTCAACGATTCGAAAGCAAAACAGTTCCGCTGCTGGTCGAGCAGACGAGATATAGCTTGCGAGAAGCAATTCAACGCACCCGGCGTTGCTGGTAGGAAAGCAGATCCCTCGGCTCGCTGCGCCTCGCTCGGGATGACAGCGTTTAGGTTGAGAGGATGGATGGCAGCGGATCACAGATCTGCTGGCGCCTCGCCCGCAGCTTCGGCGCGTTTTTCAGAGTCTCCCTAAGCTGATAAGAAGAAAGGCTTGGTTGTTCGCCGCAAGGCTTCGTCTTTCGCCGCGAAGCTAGGGGGACGGGGCCAATTTTCCCGGCCTCGTTGTCGCTCGTTGCTCGAAAATACCGATATTCGTCGCTTCTCGCTTCTAGATCCCGAGAAAATTGGCTCCCGTCGCTGTCGTCCTAATATTCCAGGGCTGCGCGGTACTGCCGCTCTCGCCCTCTTGCTCCGCTCGCCCTTCCCAGGCTCGCTTCGCAATTCACCCTAACATTCCAGGGCTGCGCGGTACTGCCGCTCTCGCCCTCTTGCTCCGCTCGCCCTT
>DASYBJ010000581.1:0-16409 GCA_036500845.1 Acidobacteriaceae bacterium | reverse complement strand
AAAGAAAAACCTGAAGCGCCCCAGCTCTCGTCCGGGGTGTGTTCGGAGTAGCATTCTTAGGAGGTCGCATCGATTCCGATGTGAATGAATTCGAGTTTGATCTATGCCCGGCATGGAACAATCGCAGCTCGTCAACATAATCGGGCATTCCGCGGGCGCCATTATCTTCGGAATCTTCCTGGTGCTCCTGTTGCGCGATCGTGCGCCTACCGGGTTGCGGAGCCGTCGGGGATCTCTGACAGCCGCGGCCCTGGCGTTTTTGTGGAATATCGGGTCTCTGGCTGTACTCACACACAGCTTTGGAAGGCGGTCTGACCTCCTCGTTGCCTTCAGCTTCTCAGTTCTGAGCCTGCTCCCCGCTGTTCTCTTTGATCTTTCGCTCGATGGCCAGTTTCGCCCGATTATCGGAGCCGGCTACGCGCTTAGCTTCGTGGCGGTTGCTATGCACCTGTGGCAATTAGCCGATCCGACCCGGGACTTCCAGCGCAAAGCCTTGCTCCTGATCACTGTCGGTTTTGCAGGCCTTACATCCGCCGCCCTGATAGGACTTGCCGTGCGGACCGACCGCGAGAAACGGAAGAAAACATCGAGAATGTTTGCGGCGATGTGTTCGGCTCTGCTGGCAATCTCCTTCGTGCACTTTAGCTCCGGACATTCCTCGCATCCGTGGTTGAGAGAGTTGGCAGTCCATCACGCTGGTATCCCTCTTGCCCTCTTCGTGCTGCTTCAGGATGATCGATTTGTTCTGCTGGACGCGTTTATCCGATTTCTTACAAATGCGTTCCTGGCCGCCATGCTTACGTTCGCGGCGATACGCGCCGCCTCGCGAATCGCGTCCGCCGACAATACTGCGACCCTGAGGCCATCGCGTGAGATGTTGCTGGCGCTTGGCCTGTTTTTGCTCCTCATTGTCTTTGCGCTCTTGCGAACGAAGGTCCAGAGTTGGCTCACGCGCGCCGTCTTTCGGAGGCCGGAGCTTGAGGGGACGATCCAGCGTCTTCGCGCAGGTCCTGCCGTTTCCTCTGATGAGTCCGAATACCTGTTGTGGGCCGCGGAAGAGATCGGAAAATTCATGGATGCGAACGAAGTTCGGCTGGTGCCGCAGAATGCGCTCCCCGCAACAGCAGGTATCGAGGATTCGATCGAGGCGATCCCCGTCAACGATGTGCCTGGTCTACGCAGATCTCCCGGACTTGAGTGGGCGCAGACACTCGTTTCACTGCGCCTTTCCTCAGGGGATGTTCAGTACCTTGTTCTCGGACGCCGAAAAGGTGGGCGCCGCTATCTGAGTGAGGATTTGAAGGCCCTGAACCGCCTGGCGGCAACGGTTATCGAGCAAATTGACCGGTTGCGTACCGCGGAGATGCAGCGACTGGTATCGCAGGCCGAGTTACGGGCACTCCAGTCTCAGATCAACCCGCATTTCCTATTTAACGCTCTCAACACGTTGTATGGCATCATCCCCAAGGAGGCTCGCGATGCCCGCAGTACCGTTCTGAATCTCGCTGAGATCTTTCGGTACTTCCTGCAGACGGAGAAAACATTCATTCCACTTTCGACAGAGATTGAGATCGTTAAGGCTTATCTGGAGATTGAGTCGTTAAGGCTTGGGCCGCGCCTTCGGACCGACATTCAGATCGATGATGCCGCTCTCCCTGCGCTCATCCCGATCTTGTCTATCCAACCCCTGGTCGAAAATGCAATCAAGCATGGAATTGCGGAAAACCCCAACCCAGGATGGCTTCGCTTGCGGGCGCAGGCGGAAGCAGACTTTGTGCGTATCACGGTGCAGGATAGCGGCTCCGGCCTCTCTGGCGCCGGCCAAGAGACTCGCAACCCCGGCGCGGGCGTTGGTCTGTCCAATGTTGAAAAGCGACTGGAGCTTTGTTATGGACCCGATTACGAGCTGTCGATCGATTCAAGTTCAAGCGGAACAACGGTGCAGTTCCGTGTTCCTGTTCCTGTCACCAAGCCGGCGAAAGCTGCTTATTAGAGCCGGGGCTTTTTCGAGGAATTCGGGCGCGCGGAGCTGCACCTCCGCAATCGCCGATAAACCGAGGATGGGCTGGCGTGATCAGAACTTTGATTGTCGATGATGAATCGATTGCCCGCGACATATTGCGCGCTGAACTGGAAGCATTCGAGGATATCGAAATTATTGGGGAAGCCGACAACGGCCAAGAGGCGCTGCGCCTCATTGAGGAATTGCAGCCGGACTTAGTTTTTCTCGATCTCAGGATGCCCCTCATGGGCGGATTCGAGGTGATCCGCTTGCAGGGCAAGATTATGCCGGCTTTCGTCATCGTTACCGCTTACGATCAGCACGCGATCGAGGCCTTCGAGGCCGGCGCGATCGATTACCTGCTAAAACCGGTCAGTCAGAACCGGCTGCAAAGGGCGCTCGAGCGGGCCCGCGCTCTGCAGGGTAACAAGCAACAGTTGGCGGAAAATGCGGCGAAACTTGCCGAGACCACGGTCGCGATGCTTCCACACACCCGGAAAGTCGTAGGCCGTAGCGCGGATGAGTACTTTCTCCTGGATGTCAACGACATTCTCGCGCTCCAGGCGGAAGGGGAACTCGTGTGGATTATCACCGCCAAGAATCGTTTTCTTGCCACACAATCACTCCGTAAAATCGAAACCCAACTGAAAGATCTGCCGTTCCAACGGGTACACAGGAACGCGATTGTGAACGTGAATCACGTACGCAAGATGAGTTCCCTGAGTAGCCAACGTTGGCTGTTGACGCTCAGCAATTCTCAGCAATTGGTGGTGAGCAAGCGTCAAGCCCGCACTCTGCGGGAGATGCTGCAATGGTGAGTAGCCCGTTCATCGTTCAATTTTGCCCGTCTACGGTGCAATCGAGCCGCCGATAGATTTTAACTTGGGGCCCGCTTCAAGGAGCTCTACACTTGGCCGGATGACGCAAATGATTGCGGTGACGGCGATTTCTCCTCAGACGAGCCCGGCAAGCCGCCCAGAAATCCACAGTATTCCTGAAAGTCAGGGATTTTCCCTAAGACCGTGTTCGCGGATCCCCGGGCGCGAGCGTTGGTACGTAGTTGGGTTAAAAGGAAACGAACGGCTGGCACGCGCTGTCGAAATGGCACTCGCGGGCGAACCAGGTGTCGAAGAAGCTGTAGCGAATCCGCTGACCGGTCGTGTTCTGGTTCGTTACTTGCCCGAGCAGATCCAGGCTTCGGTTGAGATGCTGATCCGCCGGGCGCTTACGCTCGACATCATGGTTGAACGAGCTTTCTCTGGTCCCGCGGCGTCCAAGCCTTTCTTGCTGCCGAAGCGACTCATCGTTGCCGAACTGGGCTGTTCCTCATTGAAGTTCCTGCTGTTCGGAGGAATTTCGTGCCCGGCCGTAGGAATTTTCTTCGCGGCCGCAGTGTTCCTCGCTCTAAAATTCGGAGTGCTGCAAAACGGGTAATCTCTGCTCTGCCTCCACAACCGGAACATACCAGCATTGCCTCCCGGGGACGTTCGACAGCAAACGCATTTCCGGAATTGGGCACACAGCCCCTCGCATTAGGTTTGGTGCTCCGTTCTTGGCTGGTCCAGCTCCGCACGAGCTTCATCCACCAGCTTTTGCGCCCCCAAAACCGTGGCGGCCCGATAAGTGTCGATCTTGCGCTTGGCCACGATCCCGCCCTTCACGAGGCTGCGAAGCACGGGCCGGCCTTTGCCTTTGCCCCCAGTCGCGGAAATTCCCCCGAGCGCGCCAATTAGAAAGAACCCAATAATGTGATGCATAAGTCCTCAGGCCTCCTCTTTACTGTCGCCTTTCTCTTTATCGAGATCGGTTTCAGCCTCAGCCACGATGTCCTCGAACTCTTCCTTCATACTGGAACCGACCTGCCTCGCGTAGCGTCCTACTACGATTCCACCTTTGACGGCACTCCGCATTACGGGTCGTAGAAGCGGTGCCGCGAGAGCGAGGGCCAGTCCGGAGGCACCCCCCACGAGGTATGCGCCCATACGTCCCGGCCGATTGGCGCCGTCTTTAACCGAGACCTGCTCGCCGTCTTTAGCCAAGACCTGCTTCTGTTTCAGTTGTGTACCAACTCGCTCCGCGATCTGCGACAATTGCTCTTCGCTCAAGTTCTTTGCTTTTTTTCCCATCATTTATGTCCCTTCCAAACTCTTCGTGCTCCTAAAGAGAGCCTGTATTGGGGGGCCGAAATGCGTTGAGACTTTGTCGGCTGGCGGAGTCTCAGCTAACAACCTTGTTCACGGGTTCGCGGGGGTTTTCGATGAATCTTGCGATCGTCCGCTATCGCTTGGTTGGCGACCGCGGTAAGCTCCGCATCACTGTCGACGCTGTCGATCGTTAGCCGCTTCGTGGTAGACGTCGAAGGGGTGTTTTTACTGGACATGGCGAACCTCATCGTTCCAGTAAGCCGAACTACCTACTCCTGTATTTATACTCCCGTTTCTCTTCGTTTCGTGCAACCCTCCTAAAACGGCAACGAGCGTCACCAACCCAATTGTCAGCGGCAATCTCGCGCAGGACAACCGAGAGGCGTCTTGCTGACCCATGAGCGAGAACCCGCTCTCTTACAAGATTAAAAGTCCATTCCCAGTTGGCACCGCATGGGGAACATAGACTAGAGCTTGAGGTCACCATTAAGTCATTAGTGGCCTGTCGCGGTGAATTCGTTAGCATACAGCCACGCTGGGTGTGCAGTGAACCCCATCTGGACTCACTGTGTCTCTCTACGATTCCAGTCACTATCGTTGTCATTGCGACAAGTCACTAGTCTGTAGAGCGCTGACCCTTGACGCGGCTGGCAAGCCGGGTTGCTGCTGCGATCGTTACCCGCCGCCAATGGGTAACCGTGTCCTCACCCGGCCAATCCATCCATTCCAACTCCTCCAACCAGCTTTCTGCTGCCTGCCGCGCCTGCTCAGCATCGAACAGCTGATTGACCGCAGCAACAAACGCGGACCACTCCTTCTCAGCTGTGGCCAAAATCCACGCTATCGGCCAAACGCGACCCTCGTCTTGATCATTCGGGCTGATGTTTTGGTTGTTCATAGACCTTCTCTTGTCAAGGTTGCGGACAAACAGGCAGAAATCTCGAATCTAAAAGGAAATTGCTTGCCGGCTCTGTCGAACCCCGATTCTTCTCAAATTGGAAACTCTCAAACAGGGAACGATCTTGGACTGTTAGATCCTTAGCTGAGGACAATCTGATCCATGTCGATCGAGACGATCAACGGTTCGGGCGCGGAGTGGCCATCCGCTTTGCGAGGAAAGATCCTCCGCCTCGTCGGAAAAACGATGCCAGAGAACTCCTTGAGATCGGAGACGTAGTGCGCGGCCGCTGTACCGCCGCTGATCTCGACGTCGTAATCGTGTCTCTTCAGCAATCCTTGCCGATCGAAGTACAGTGTCTGCTCCCTACTGTGGGTCGCGATATCCGCGGGAAAGCGGACTTTCAGACGACGCCACGTTTCGCCTGCTTCTTGCCACGGCTCGACTTCTTCGGATTCGACGCCGGGTCTGAGAAGGAGAAACGGAATATTCAGATAAGTCCACATCGCGCATCCAGCGAAATATGCGAGCTGCAAATCGCTCCAAGGTGTCTCGAGAGTGTGTCCGCGGAACGATGACCGGGGTTGAAGGAGTTCTTCAACGACTTCACCGTTCGCGTTCTCGAGCGCGACCCGTTGAGGTTCGAAACGAGACCTCCGATCCGGAGAGCCGAACGGCCAGTGAGAAACCCTCTCGTTGCGAAGGTCAACTGTGACTGTCACGTCATCGAGGACTCCGGTTTTGCCCTTGGCACCCCACAGGACGCCGCCATTGATCCCGTGCACTGCAACCGTGGTAAACCGTTTCCACTGTTTAAGGCCTCCATGGGCCTCGATCGTCAAGTTGGCGAGCTCCGCTGCCGGGACTTCCACTAGTTCGTATGTGTCTCTCATTTGTGTTTTTCCATTAGTAGGTCTCTGGTAGAAGTGATCACGGGTTGTTGCGACGAGTCGAGCACCCTATGCGAGCACAGCTTCGCCAATGCTGATTTCATTCTCCCTGCTGACGAGCCGCTCAATCCTGAAGGTCATTGCCATTGCTCCCCGCCGAAGCGTAGGTTACGGCAAGCATGCGGGATTGCTACAGCAAACCGAATACCATCCGTAAGTGCTTGACAAGGCTTCCAAGTAGGCTGACTTGTTATCGGGGTTTTCGCGGAATTCGCGGAAGTTGCGTAGATATCGTGTTTCTATCTACGGGTAGGCGGCTCTGTAGCAGGGTTTGAAGCGGCTCTTACGAGTTTGCAATCTTGGAATCAAGAGTTGACGGTGGTATTCGAAGCTTGGCTTAGGCTCCGTTGTTACCGTAATCTCGGCCTCCACATTCCGCGAGGGGCGCTTCAATGATCTGCCGCTCGGGACCCAAATCGCCGTTGGTAGGCTCAGGCACGCATTGCCTGGTCCCCGTTCCAATCCAGAGGCTCCCATCCTTCTCCACCGGGAAGCGGATAGATGCTGCTGGAGGAGAGAAGGCTCAATCGCCGAATGCAATCACTCAGACCGCTGACGGATATCTTTGGATTGGAATCGCCTGACATCGCACTCCTAATGTTAATTCCGTCCTCGAATACCGGTTGTCCGGACGCATCCGGTTCTTCGAGCGCTGCCTTATGAAGCGCCATTCGCTAACTGGCATCCATGGTCCTCAAGTTCCTCTCCCGAGCCAAAGCCGAGTTTTACAAAGGGCGAAAGCGCGACTGCCAATGCCGGTGCCTTGCCATCGAGCAGGATGAATCCAGCCTGACCCTCACGCTCGGCTCCGACAAGTACAAGAGTGTGACCACCCATCTCCTGCCTTGGATCCGGCAGGGAGCTGGCGAGTAGGCGGAATGGATTGCGTTGACCCAGTTGCGTGCCGGGGAGCCATATGGCTCGATACTCGTGCCCCGACAGCTTCACGGGTAACCTTTGCCAAGTCGTCCCGATCTCCGGGCCAAGCTGTTCCAGTACCGATTTCGCCCTCGGCTGGATACAGTCGACATGGATGTGAAGCTGGTTTTGCGAACGCCCGCTGACGGAATTGATAGCAATCGCGAAATCTGTGCGTGGCAAAGCATGACTTAGCCGTTGGTCCACCAAGTCAGTCACCTCCCAGGCCGCCGAGAAGTAATTGACTGCATTGGCCGCCAAAATCGCCCGACTTTCGATGCCCGTAATTTTCGCAGTCGGGATGACCAGGTATTGGGTATTCCCCGTCGCGTCCTTCAGAATCGCAAAACCACCCGCTTCGCCCTGCGCAAGATTGACGCTAACGCAGGGTGCGGGATTGTCATTCGTCTGCATGTCAGGCACACAATGTCCGTGAACAATTTTCCAGAGTGCGTCGGCCTTGGCAGACTGCTGGCGAATGCTGACGGCAACAACGGAAATGACTGCAAGCAACAGTGCTGCAATGAGCACAATACCAGGTTTCAGGTAGCGGGACCGGGTCATAGTATGGCTGCTTACAACTCCTGTTGGGCGGTACCCATGAATATGGACACAAGACCCAGCACGGTCACAGCTGCAAGATAGTGCGCCGGGCTGAACGGATTTGCACGAGCAAGCCATGATACGACTAACGGCGTCACCCCGCCAAAGAAGGCATAAGCGATGTTGTAGGAGAACGAGACACCCGAGAAACGGACCTGAGCCGGAAACGAGCGAACCATAAGAATGGGAGTAAGGACCACTCCGCCTGCCGCGAAACCGGCGACGGCATAAAGCGGAATTATTGCGGAGGGCAAACGTTCAGCGCCTAGGTAAAGGGCGTACGTAGCAGCGATCATCAGCGGAAGGGCAACGACGGAGACCCGCCGAATGCCCAAGCGATCAGTCGCGGCGCCTATCGCCACGGTCGACAGACAAAGTCCTGCTGTACCGGCGAGGTTTGCCATTTGGGTCTCACGAGGCGAGAGTCCGAAAAGCTTCTGCAGCAGCACAGGTGTCATTAAAATGACCACCACAATGGCTGCCGTGAGCATCCAGGTGTTGATTATGGAGCTGACCACAGCTCGTCCGTGGCTTCGCAATGCAACGCGTAGAGGCAGCTCACGAGAGATTGCTGCGCGCATTCGCATCTCTTCGAACACAGGTGTTTCGGCGAGCCACTGCCGCAGGAGCATCGCAATAAAGCCAAAGACGCCCCCAATCACGAAGGGAATTCGCCAGTATCCGTTTGCCATCTCCGCCTGGCTGAATTTGACGTTAAGCACCAATGCGACCAAAGATCCCAGTAGGATGCCGAAGCTCAGGCCACTTGTGAGTAAGCCAACTGCAATTCCAACTCGTTGGCGTGGCGCATGCTCGGCGACAAAAACCCAGCCGCCGGGAGCCTCACCACCGATTGCGATCCCCTGCATAATCCGCAGTCCGAGCAGGAGAAGAGGAGCTGCCACGCCGGCCGAACGATACGTCGGTAAACATCCGATGAGTAGGGTAGGGATAGCCATCAGCAAGACGCTCAACATGAACATTCGTTTCCGTCCGTGTATGTCGCCGAAATGCGCCATCACGATGCCACCCAATGGACGCGCCAGATAACCCGCGGCAAAGATGCCAAAAGTCTGAGTCTCCCGCACCCAATCTGGAAGACTGGCAGAAAAGAATAGTCTGCTAATCACAGCAGTGAAGAAGACAAAAATGACAAAGTCATAGAACTCAAGCGCGCCGCCAAGGGACGCCAGAGCAAGGATCCGAACTTCTCTGAACGTCAAAGACATGGAGGATGGCGAGTAAATGGTTTGCATTGGATCCTATTTCGAATACCCGGCCCGAAGTCTTGTTTCCGGAACGCATGCCGAGTCTTAACCATATTGCCTTCGGCCAGCATTCTGTGGTCAGTTTTGGCCGTATACGGCCATTTGGCCGCGACATCCATTTTCATGCGCTAGGGCCTGTTAACAGCCCCTAGTTCAAGGCGACAGCGCGAATCGCAGAGTGGCCTTTATGCATCGCAAATTTTGACTAGGAAATAGATGTTCGCAGAGAGCGAAGCGATTCCTGCCAATATGCTGCATTCGCGAACTGGTCCGCCGTCGACGCTTCAATCGAGACAACGAGGTCTTGGCGCACGCAGATCCAGACCTGCTGATCGAAATTGCACTTATTCTGAGTGCTGGCGACGCAATAATTTGGTTGCAAGATATCGGCAGCGATCGTGCCAGCATGTTTAGCCTACTGCCTTATCGCGCTATCTCAGAGCCTCGTTCAGCTCGTTTTCGTGGAATTCACGGAAACTTATGGAAATATTGATTTTCTATCTACAGGTTGAGAGCTTTAGGAGTGTGTGAAGAACCTCTGCGGAGGTGAGGAATTGTAGCTGCACCGATTGTTGTCGGGTCGCTCTGTGACGCGCCGGCGGCGAACTCTGGCGGGCCCTTTGCCCTGGCCTTAGACCGTGCCCTCTCCGGGACGTCTGGGAGAATCATCCGCAGCCTCTCTGCTGTGTGGCGCTAATGCCGCTCGAATTTCGAGGCGCTCACCCGTTCCTCACTGCCCAACTGAGACAACAGTTACCAACCTTCGAGTGCATCGGTGATTAAAAAAGCGGACTACTCAAGCTGTAACCTTCCCCAATGACCGGCATCGTTGCGGGTACGGGCCGGACTTCGGTACGGCCACAATTTCATTGAGGGACGAATCACCGAATGAACAGCAACATCACAACAATCCTGCTTGCAGCGGCTGCTTCAGGCCTGCTGGCGGGTACAACAGCAGCGCACGCGTCCGCGCTGGCCCGTCTGGAACGTCGCCGATCCTGAAGGCCGGAAAGGCATCCTTCAGCGGCCTCAATTGCGCCGAGACTCAGAAGCACTCCTGTAAGGGAAAGAATGACTGCAAGGGCCAGGGTAGATGCAAGAGCAGCGACAACGGCTGCAAAGGCAAGAACTCCTGCAAGGGAAAAGGCGGCTGCGCTACAGACGGATCCAAGATGCCGCAGGGCATGCACTTGCGCCGAAGGCTATCTGGCTGGCCGTGCATCGACAGGAAAAACACGGTATGGTACAAACCACTAGCAACGGAAGAATTTCGACTGCTCTCGGCGCTTATGGCGCGCCGCTCGCTCGGGGCAGCGATTAATACGGGCTTTGCTGTAAGCACGATTCCTGAAGACCAACGCCCGGCATTTATCCAGGAAAAATTCGCGGAGTGGTCTCAAAGGGGATGGTTCACGAGGCTGGCTGCGGACATGCACGCCTCGACTCAATCTTGAATTCATGCGAAAGGAATTCCAATGAAAAGCAGGATCACCCGTTCTGATCCTGCCGACGGTGACCGCAGCTTGGGAGTAACCAGCAGAAACGCGATGTTGCAAGACAGACGACCGCCCGGTTTCCCTGACTTCGGGGCATCCGCGCGGGCGCGTTTGCAATCGGGGACCCCAACCGAATAGTCTTGACGCAGTGTCGCGTCGTCTCTTCGAGCTCGCTGCCGGGATTGTCCTGATCTTGGCGACTTTGACTCCGCTGATGGAGTGCTTTGACCGGTGGGATAAGAATCCTACGCCGGCGAGCGACACGGAAATCCACTTCACGGCCTGGTTTGTGGGTGTGGGCATAGTTCTGACTCTGGCGAAGCTAGTGCGCTACCTACCCGCATTCGTAGGTTTGAGCAGACGCTCTGAGCCGATTCTCCTTGTCTGGCAAGCACTGCGACACGGAGGGGATGCCCACCTTGAACCAACGGGAAGCCCGCCTCTGATTCCGCTTCGAATCTGATCCCTCTGTGTGAACTGACGCTGGAAGCGATAGCCCTGGCGCGCACATGCGCGCCCGCCGTCGTAAGTGATTCCCGCATTCACAGAAGAGGAGTCCCGTGTTTCGATCCCAAAGTGTCTTCGCGGCGGCTATGCAGCTTGTACCTCTATTCTTGATTTCCAACCACTTGCTTGCGCAAAGTTCTCGAGTTTCTGGAGAGCTGACTGGCATCGTTGGTGACAGCTCGGGTGCGGTCATTCCGCAAGCCAGCGTCACAGTCAAGAATTCAGATAACAACCAACAGAGAACGGCTCTGTCAGATGAAAGTGGTACCTTTAGGGTCGGCAATCTGCCGGACGGTGCCTATGCCGTCCGAGTGCATAAGGACGGATTTACTGATGCCTCGTACACGACTGTCAACATCGCCGTTGGCAGCATCGCGCATCTCGACGTCCGGCTCCAGCCTGCTTCGGCTGTACAGCAGGTGACTGTCTCGGCGAATGGATCGATCCTTGAGCCACAACGAACCTCCGTAGCAACAGTGATCGACAAAGAGCGCATCGAGGAATCTCCCGTGCAAAGCCGGAATTTCCTCAACTTCATTTTGCTTGCCCCCGGCGCCGCCCCGTCGAATCCGGCCTCCTCTCAGAGTGCCCCGTCGATATCAGGTGGTGGCTTCAGCTTCGGAGGCCTGCGACCACGCAGCAACGCCATCTACATCGACGGTGCAAGTAATAATGACGAATTCACGGGCAGCAATCGCACCGAAATCTCGCTCGAAGACGTGCAGGAATTCCAGGTTGTGAATCATGGCTTCGCTGCCGAGTCTGGCGGCGCTGCTGGCGGGTCAATCGATGTAGTCACTCGTGCAGGGGCTAACACAGTCCATGGAGATGCATTCATCTTTGTCCAGAATGGCGCCACGGATGCCAAGCCGCCACTACAAGCTCCTCGATCCAAACCGGACCTGAACCGTGAGCGTGTCGGTCTTTCCATTGGCGGCCCGATTCGCAAAGACCGTAGCTTCTACTACAGTTCCTTTGAACAGGAACATGCTCGCGGAGAAGATGCTCCTGATGTCAGCAATTCGACCGTTGCCACGGTAAATGCAGCCTTAGCCAACCAGGGGCCGCGACGTGGGTTTCAGATTACGAACGGCTTCTTCCCCACAAGCCGCGAGGAGACCGAATTCTCGCAACGCTTCGATCAACAGATCAACTCCCGGAATTCCCTGATGTTGCGCTACGCCTTCACGAACAATCGCGAGGTCAACCAGGCGTTCAACACAACTGACATAGTGGATTCAAGTTCGCGAGGCAGCAGCTTTACTTCGGACAATGCGCTCATGGGTGGGCTGACGAGTTCACTGAACGCAAGGTCGGTCAACGATTTGCGCTTTCAAGTGGCAGGCCGACGAGTGACGCTACGGACCGGAGACACGACCGGACCGGGCATCGCAGTGCCGGGTGTGATTGCGTTGGGCAGGCCCTTTGATGGGAACGGAGTGCGCCATGAAAACCGCTATGAAGTCAGCGATGCTTATTCGATCGAGCACGGAAACCATCTCTTCAAGACGGGAGTTTCCTTCAACCGAATCCATGAACGCGCTGCAATCGGTGATGGCTTCGGCGGTTTGTACGTCTTCTCTTCACTCAATGCGCTCTCTTCCGGGTCACCAGACTACTTTGAGCAGGCCTTCGGAAATACAAACATGAACTTCCCTGCGACACGCTATGCGGCCTTCGCGCAGGACCATTGGTCTCTGAGCCCGCGCCTGACCGTGGACTACGGGCTGCGGTACGATTTCACGCATCTTCCGGCTGTATTTAATCAGGACACCAACAATCTGAGTCCTCGCCTCGGCATCGCGTTTCGTCCGGCCGAAACTTGGGTTGTACGTTCCGGGTTCGGCATGTTCTACGATCGTTATCCGCTGGCGGCAATCAATGATGTCCTGCAGAAAAATGGAACGCAAGCATTCGCTCAGGTCGTCGAAGGACAAAATGCTCAAGCCCTCTATCAGACCGGGCTCCACTATACAGAACCCCTAAATGGAGTAAAGCCCTCTATCAATGCTGCTCAACCTGACCTCGCGAACAGTTACAGCGAAGTCGCAAATCTCAGTTTGGAACACTCGCTTGCTGAGAACCTGAGTGTAAGTGCGGTCTATACATTTGTGCGTGGTGTCAAGCTGACTCGAACAGTGAACGTGAATCTGTTGCCGCCAGTGCTCTTGACTGCCGCAAATGCACCCGGTTTGGGAGTAGCTAACCCTACGCCTCAACAGCTAGGCCGGCCTCTCTTCGGTCCAGATCGCGTCGATTCGCATTTTGATCGAATCAATCAGTTGCAAAGCACTGCAAGCTCGACTTATCACGGGCTTACGCTCACGCTGAATCGCCGCATGGCTGAGGAATTCGAGCTGCTGGCCAGCTACACCTACTCGAAGACCATCGACGATGCATCGGACTTCAACGAGCAGCCGCAAAATCCTTATCAGTTACAAGCTGAACGGGCGCTATCGCTCAACGACCAGCGGCACTTGTTCGTGATGAGCGCACTTTGGGATGTTCCCATCGGCGATGCCGACGATCCCGGACATGCCGAGCCCAGCTCAAACCCCTTCATCCGCGCATTTTCAAACATCGAAGTCGCCCCAATCCTGAGAATCGGCAGTGCAGAACCAGCGAACCCACAGACGGAAACCGACTCAAGTCTTTCGCACGTCTATCCCTTCACCTCGCGGCCATTGGGACTTGCACGCAACAGTTTGCATACGCCTACAAACGTCAACCTCGATCTGCGAGTTCTCAAGACCATCGGCATCGAGCGCGGCAAGCTGGATATCGTTGCCGAGTCGTTCAATTTAATCAACCACACCAATGTGACCCAACTGAATACGGCCTTCGGGAATGGAATTTCTCCAGTCTCTAGTTTTTCGACTCCTACCGAGACTGCTGTGCCAAGGCAGATTCAGTTCTCGCTCGATTACGAATTCTGATGATATCTATGAGCCGACACCTTTTGTCCCCTTTCTCAAACAGCAGCAGTTTTTGGTATCTCGCCAACAGGCCACCATTCTGTATGTCTTCGTCGTATGCTCTCCGACGATGGCTTTGGCCCAGGTTGAAACGATCCCCGCTGGCGTGCCGCTGCGCGTGGAGATCGATCACCGCTACCCAATGAAAGTTGGCAGTCTTCTCATTTGTCCTGCGGCAAGGCACTCGTGTGGCAAGCCCAAATGATCGATGCTTTGGGCATTGACACGGCAGGCGCCAGTAGCAACAGCAGCGTCCCGAAGGCGATAGTGGCATCGACTGTTGACGATCAAGGCGGCGTACTGCCCGATGCGGGTTAACCAGCACTCCGAGTGCACCAAGTTCGCGTGCCGCGGCTGGAAATAAAGCGCTGAAACAGTTACGAGCCGTCGTCCAATTCGTTGAATGGACGATGACCGTAAGAATGAAACTTAGGATATCCACGTGGAATGGACACATAGCGCACCAGCGGTATTGGCATCTTTCTTGGCCTCTCTAGTGGAATTCGTGGAGGCTTTGACAATTGTTCTTGCAGTGGGCGTGACCAGGGGATGGCGTTCCGCCATAACAGGGACACTCCTGGCAACTGCCCTTCTAATTGTTCTTGTCTTGTCATTCGGACCGAGTCTGCAAATTATTCCGATAAGAAAGTTGCAGTTGTTCGTAGGCGTCCTGCTACTTCTCTTCGGTATGAGTTGGCTGAGGAAAGCGATTCTGCGCGCCGCTGGAGTATTGAGTCTGCATGATCAAGCGACGATCTTCGCACATCAAGCAGCGGCTCTGCGACTGTCCCAGACAGTCCGAAACAAAGCATTCGATACTGCCGGTCTGATCACCAGCCTCAAGGCCGTTCTAATCGAGGGACTGGAGGTTGTATTCATCGTGATTACTGTGGGTGCCACAGGACACATGTTGCTGCCAGCAAGCCTTGGTGCATTGGCAGCCGGTCTGTTGGTGGTTCTCCTCGGGCTCGTCCTCCACAGGCCATTGACACGTGTCCCTGAGAACGGTTTGAAGCTCTCCGTCGGCATCCTCTTGTCCTCTTTCGGCGTATTCTGGATCGGAGAAGGTTTGCGCTTGTCTTGGATCGCGCATGACTGGATCATCATCGGCCTGGTCATCAGCTTCTTCATCGCTGCCCTCGGTGCTGTTCGCGTCGTGAAGAGCCAGGCGAGAGTTCAGCGGCGCTGACCATCCTGGCCTTTCGTTCGGGTATTCATTCTCACCTACTACGGGTCAGGCAAAATCGGATCAAAGGGTTGGAACCTAAGTAACGAGAGCCCAGCGTCACGCATGCATGTCTGACATGAACCCGCTCACGCTTGCTCCACCATTCCAGTATCACGCGCAGGATAAAGGAAGGGAACGCCAAATTGAGTTATCGTGACCATGATCGGGTCCAGCAGGGCATGGGTGCCGGCTGGAGCATTTGATCCACTGTGTGATTCTTTGATCCATAGCTGTCAGTTTCTCTTGTTGCCCTCGAAGCGCGCATGAAGGGCGCCCATGCCGTGATTGAATGCCGGGCGGGATCGCGCTCGCTCTGGCCAGCACGAGCACGATCGCGGACCGCGTCAACGCACTCCCTCAGGACGAACTGATCGAAGATCCGAAGGATCTCGTCGCAACACATATGCTCGCGATGGCGCAGAATCTTTCCATCGAGACAAAGCATTTCTATGCCTTTTATCTGCTAAGCCACGGCATCGTAAAGCTGTTGCTTGTCATCGGTCTGCTCAAGGGGACACTTTGGTTGTATCCGGCTTCTTTGATCGTCTTGGGCCTCTTTGTTGTCTATCGGCTCTACCGTTTCACATATACGCATGGGGCGGGCCTTATCGTGCTCACTGCGTTCGATGATCCTGGTTATGGGCCTGATCTGGCACGAATACGGGACTCGCGCGGCGCCATCTGCCGACAAAATAGAGCGGATCTTACCGGACAACCCCGCGCAATCGTACCCCGAACAGGCAACAGCCCGGCCCCGGTGAGGATGGTGAATGCTGCGCCAGCAATGAATGACAACATCCAGTTCTCAACGGTTCCGCGCGGGGCAACTGTCCGAGTTTGTCACTGCTGTCGTTCCGGTGCGAGTTGACCGGTGCGGCTGCCTAAAGCTTATCCGTCATCGCCATGTTTTAATGTCGAGAGCGCCGGCGGAAGAAGGAGTACAGAGGGCCGAGCGCTCCCAGATGTTTGGCAATCAGCAGAAGAACCAGCCCGGATAGCACAGGGAGCGACATCCCCGCACGCCACAGACGGTTGAAGAAAAAAACGTGAACGGCGACGAGTACGATTGCTCCCAACGACAGCAGCCAAGGGTGCGTGAGCAGGCGGCTTTGTCCTTCATAGCTTCGATCCCTCATTCGCTGTGGAAGTGATTACGCATATGATGGAGCCGAGTGTGGCGACCTTTGCCAGAACATCCTCGAGGATTTCACGCTTTCCAGGTGTCGTTTTAGCTCGGAATAAAAGGCAGCTGTTCCCATCCGGTCCAGTGCGGATGCTCGGGACGCTCAACCTCGAAGGCAAAGAAGTTATCCCAAATGGTGCCATCTTCGCACAGAGCGATAACGCCGTAGGAGTGACCTTGTGATGCAGGAATGGCGGCGATCTGGATGACGCGGCGCCCCGGGATTGTTGGCAAACT